>CAIZNF010000555.1 GCA_903934275.1 uncultured Nitrosomonadales bacterium | reverse complement strand
GGTCCAGTTCCTTCCCCTTCAAGGGGGAGGCTAGGTGGGGGATGGGGTAGATGTTGAATTACGATTAACGGTACCTTTAGAATTTCTGCCTCCCTTACTTCCGTTGCATCAACATGTCAGGCTCTAGCTTGCCAAATGGCAGGGTCTCTACTGCCATGAAATACCGCCAAGACAACAACGCGATTTTCCTCTGCGCGAAAATAAACGCTGTATGGAAAACTAAGCGCGACGACACGCCGAATTTCTTCGCGAACAACGGCAAACTGGAGAGGTTTTTTAGATGCCAGCGACACGCAACGGTCAATCTCGGTGATGAACTCAAGAGCAAGACCAACTCGCTTGGCCTCATACCACGCACTTGCTTCGATGAACTCCGCACCGGCGGCACGATGAAAAGTGACCTGCAAACTCATTGCCTGATTTCGGCAAGAGCAGCAGCCTTTACTTCACTCCAGGGAACCACATCGTCAGGGTTAGCCAGATGATCTGCGAGGCGGCGGTCAATTTCCACTTTCTGCGCTTCGGTCAGCGATGGCGCGGCACCTCGACTAACGATGCCGTCCCAGATGGCCTCAACCAGTTCGATCTGCTCGTCAATGTCGAGCACACGAGCTTGCTGCAAGAGTTGCGTATTCATGATCTGGGCTCCATTTAGTCTAGTGAGACAATTCTAGCGTGCTTCACCACTCTATGTCGAACTACGCATACCTAAGCCGGACAAGCCGGAACCAAAGAAGGTGAAGCTGCCTTACCGTAGGTTGGGAAAAGCGTTGCGTGCCCAACGAATGAAGATGCCTTTTTAATGCTGGGCACGCTGCGCTTTGTCCAACGTAATAAACTGATGCTTCCCATTGGCGAATCTGTGAGGACTGCAATTTTGAAAATCAAGCCCGTTGGGGATCAAACCGCGCTGATGGCATGCCGTATTTTAACGGGCAGATTTTCTTTCAACTGGGGGGGGGAAGTGATGGACAACAAGCAAAAGCCCCTCCCCACTTGCGGGGGAGGGGTTGGGGAGAGGGGTGACCTCTGTCCCTACCGCGACCCCCAACTGGCACCGATTTAAAAAACATCTTATACTTCATACCTGTAGTTGCTATAATGTAACTACATATTCGGAGCGGCAATGAGATTTGTTTGGGACGAAATAAAAAACAGCACCAACAGGCGGAAGCATCAAGTCAGCTTCGAGACGGCGCAGCTTGTTTTCGATGATCCGCTCCAAGTCAGCAAGCAAGACAGAATAGAGGACAGCGAACAACGTTGGCAGACGATAGGTCTGGTGCATGGCGTAGTGTTGTTACTGGTGGCACACACCCATACTGAAGCAGGCGGGGAAGAAGCTATTCGTATTATCTCGGCTCGAAAAGCAAACAAGGCGGAACGGAGGATTTATGCGGAAGACTACTAAGCAAATAAGCGGCAAACTGACCACCAAGCAGGCGGCGGAACTCAAAATGTTACAGGCGATGCCGGACGATCAGATCGACTACTCTGATACCCCACCTGCGAAGCCGGAGGAGTGGCGTGATGCGGTTGTCGGCAAGTTCTACCGCCCCATCAAGCAGCAATTGACGCTACGGATTGATGCTGACGTGGTTGATTGGTTCAAGAGGCAGGGCAAGGGCTATCAGACCCGAATCAATGAACTACTGCGGGAAGTGATGAGGAAAGAAGCTAAACATTAACTGACACCGGACACTCTGCCCAGCAGGGCGCATTGCAAGGTAATGTCCAACTCGAAGTCGAATGCAACCACTAAAAGTCACCTTGCGTAGATAGGCAATTTTGACAAAAGCGAGCAGCATATTTAATATCCAGCGTCTCCATAATGGGTACTTCACCCCGCTCGCGCGCAAGCATTAAAACTCTATATGAATCTTCGCTACTGAATTTTATTCCGCACTTCGAACAGGTTTCCTTCACGCGAACGTCAGACAATTTAACTTTGGCATGATGTTTGTGCAAACATTGCTCAGCTTCCTCTAAAGCATGTTTCTTGCAACAATAAAAACCAATGATTTTGCTATCCCCAAACAATACCTCACGTGGCTCATTCTCTGATCTACGGAAGTAAGCTATCACATCATCTGATAAAACCCATCTATCATCCTCTTCATCGATAATACAATTGCATCTGTTGCATTGCATATCATCTCCAATTTCAACGAACAATTCTTAATCTTGTGCGGCAGTCTTTGTTTCTGTAGTAGTTTCTTCTTCAACTACCTTTGTAAAATTCTTCTTGCGACGCTTGCTTTGAATCGAGCCAATATTCATCTCGCCCTCCAAGTGCTTCACATAAAGCCTATCAATCATATCTGGCGAAATGCGAGAATTCCTTGCGGTGTGGTTTTGCTGTCAGTGTATACGTTTTGTTTTCCCTAAGGATAAATTCAGTTAAAGAAAAAATAATCAACTTTCCGTCACCAGATGTCGCATACCAAGAGTAGTATCCCAGCCAAATTGAATTTCAAATAAAGTGTTATCAAAATCTCGATACCAAGGAGTAAGCCGCCATGTCAGCCGTCACAGCAGAAATTCTTATTGGCAACCCCCATCCGAACGATGGAGGTATTCGCGCTTTTGCGCGGATACATCTTGAGGAGGGTGATCGCCCCGCATTCGTACTTAGCTGGTCTCGTTCGCCACAAAATCGGGACGAGGACTTTTTCCGCAAGTTCACGATGATCCCCACACTTGAAAACATGCTTGATGATTCGGCACTGATGGTTGCGTATGCCGTGTGCAGGCATTCTGCGGTGTTCGATAAAGTCAATCGGCTTACCCAGGGCGTTCTACTCGATTCCCATCGTCTTTCAATGTATGACGACTTTACGCCTGAAGACCGCGAAAAGCTCTACAATGCAGTGAAGAAACTTAAAGACCTGCCCAAAGTAACTTGGTGCCTTTTCGATGGTTCTCACTTGAAAAATTCAATTGCCCACCTGGTTGAATACAAACTCCCATGCGAGGTGACTCAATCGGTATTCGTCCATGAGTACTCCAATTGGACAGATAGCTGGGATGTGAAAGGGGTGCTTTCATGACCTGCCTGGCGCAAACCACGGTAGCTTTTTGCCATTTGTCCGTTGGAATCGATGGCCTCCTTCTTGCGGAGTATCGAAGAAAACAAAAAGTCGTTGTGGATGCGCAGTCCGTTTTAATTAAAGGCAAAATATTCAACCCTACTGATCTTGAGATTGCCGCCTTTGACAAGCTACGGAAGGCATCGGAAGCAAGTAAATCACAACAATCCGCTATTTTGAATGAATTTTTTCACTTGGTAACCGCATACAATGCAGTGCTGTCTGCCACCTACCCTGATCTTCACCAAGCGTTGATTGAATCAAGCGAACCTTGCAAGACAATTGACGAATTTGTGAAAGGATGTTTGTCTTTGCTCGATACTGACCGGATCGAATCGTTGAGCATGATCTACTCGTGGTAATTTCAATTAGAGGGTGTTGTTTATGAGCGCATGTAGGCAATGCCAAACCAATGTCGTGAACGGCTGAACATGCTGTCCTTAAATTTAATTGAGCATTTTGAGCCAGGATGATATAGTTAAACACATGTTATGGAGAGGGGTTTATTATGGGTTTTTTTGATGGAGTAAAGGCGGCAGCAAAAATAATTGGGCAGGCTCACAGTGTGGCTACTGGTACTGCACCATCTATGGATGCCGCAGCAGGGCAATCGCATCAAAATGATGAATCGGCCTGATTAAATAAGTTATTGAATAAAATACAAATAAATTGTATTTTTAGCGTTCATCATAAAGACTCGGCAAAAACCCGGAAAACTAAAAGGTCGCAATCATAATGTTCCCCCTCAGCCATCCAATTCGGCAATTGCGTAGTCCGCATCTTTTGCAGTCCAGTTCGGACGAGGATGCCCGGCGATCTCCACGACATCACGGTAGTTAATCTGGACTGTTCTCTCGGCCTGGTTAGTCAGCTTGCCCATCTCCACCATGTAGCGTGCTTCCAAGTGATAGTAGCCTTTGATCTGCTGGCATGCTGTAATGTGCGCCTTTTTGATGCGTCGCAATTCCCTCTCCAAGCCAGCCACATAACCACTCCGCTGCGAAGAAAGATACGTGAACAGACCGCCGATAATTGCCCCAGCCAATGCGTAAATACCTGGTTCCATGATATATCCTCTAACGAAGAGTGTAAATATGAGCGAGACAGACTTCTACAAACCTGCAAAACAAGTTACGGACAGGCTCGGCAATTATTGCCGAGCCAGCTTTGATGCCTAATTAAGAAGAACCTGAACGGTAATTGATTCCGCAGTTGTGGGTCGTATCCCTGGGGCAGTTACATGCACTCTGCACCGAATATCGCACCACTTGCTTGATTCTGAGTTTCATTTGAATTTCTCCATCTTTAAAGGTTTGGAAATAGCCGCTGCTTTCCACGCGCCAGCAAGCTGGCACGTGTAGGCAGTTGGCCGCTTGACATCCCCATGTTCCGCCTGCCAATTACCGGGGCACTTGGAACACCAGGGTAACTTCGGACATTGGCCGCAGGGGTCAATATCCTTCAGTTTCAGGGTTGCCCATTGGGCAAAAAACGGTGAGCCGTTCCATACGCTTTCCAGCGACACATCAGGAAAAGTACCGAGCGGGTTAGACAAACCAAGGCAGGGACGGATCGTGCCATCTGGAGAAATGGTAAGGCTCGCCGCACCGGGGCTGCAAATCATGGCATCAGGGTCCACGCTGACCATTTCAGTCATGGGTTCGTCATTGACCGTAAGCTTGTAATAGTTCGATGAAAAAATATCGTGCAGCACATCTGGGTCTGTGACCCGCTGGGCGAGCGGATTGATCCCGCCGTCATTTTGCGCCGAGATGTGCAGGTCGAACTGGTTCGCGCAGTCTGTGTCGCGAGCCAGGGACTCGATTTCGCGCCAGTGCGGCGCAGTGTCACGCATGAGCGGCGATTTGAGAATGACCGGGATGCCGTACTCGCGTAACTTGGCAGCAGCAGCCATAGTTTTGGCCAGCGATCCCTTGACCTTGGTAATCGCATCGTGCAACTCTGGCCGCGCCGAATAGACGCTGCAACCAACCGAATAGGGCGCGGCTTCGACAATCGCTTTCAGCAGCAGGTCGTCGAGCAGCGTCAGATTGGTGGTGATAGAGGGGATCAATCCTCGCCGGGTGACGGCTTCGAGTATTTGCGGGAAATCCTTGCGCAGCAAGGCTTCTCCCCCTGTGAGCTGAATCTGGAAGCCGCCCAGCGCAACAAACTGGTCGAGCAGGCTCTCGATTTCCGCCAGCGAGAGTTCCTTGCCCTTGCGCATATCCGGCATGTAACAGTGAACGCATTTTTCGTTGCATCGGTAAGTGAGTTCCAGCACCAGGCTATAAAGAATGTGGTGGTCAGCCATGATCTGCGCCACCTGCATGGTGGTGTTGCGCTGCGGATCAACCGCATCGCCTACGGTGAGGTCGCCGCACATTTTGGCCGGTGGCGCATCACCCAGCAGCCCGTTGGAATGAAGCTCATCAATGAACTCATTCAATGTCTGACTCGCCTCAACATCCGGGTCGCCAGAGAACTCACCGTTGGTGCGGATGTAATCCAGTGCCTGTTCGGTGTTACCTTTCGCATCGAAAAGAAGTTGCCAAACTTCGGCACTGTCATCCTCCAGTTGCAACAAAAGTTGGCTGTGAGTGCGATAAATAACAGCTAATATTTGACCGTCCGGGAAGCGATAGAGTCGGCTGAAAACGCCGTGGGGGATGGTAATTTTGGTCATAAAGTTTTGGTCAAAGTAGGAAGCAAGGTTGGTCTATTTTGGTTTTCAAGCGGTCAACTTACTCAAATCAAATTTCTCTTTATTTTTGATAAAGTAATCCAACTTAAAACTGCCATCCGGCTCAAGGCCAAGAGAATTTTCTGTAATAACTTTTGGGAAAGCGCCTAATTCTTCAGTCAGCGATAATCTTAAAAACCAAGATTTGAATTTTACTTTTGCTAAGTGACCAAAAACCAACAAGGGCTGTCCTTTAAGTGGGGCAGAGCTGTATTGCTGAATTATTTTGACATCAAGATCACACAAATATCCATTGAGGCATTCAGCCTTTTTGAGAATATTAAGAACTTTGTTAATTTTAATTTTGTGACTTTTATTTAAACTCCCAAATGCATCTATCCACAGGTCACGTTGACTGCCGCTAGAGTTTTCAATTTCATCTGATATTTGATCTAATGTTCTGGAGGTTGTATTCCGCATCCCGG
>CAIZNF010000554.1 GCA_903934275.1 uncultured Nitrosomonadales bacterium | reverse complement strand
GGCATCGGCATCGCGCCAAACTGATCAGTTACTTTGAGCAGCATTTGGACGCGCTGGATACCGATGCCTCGCGCCGTTTACACAGTAACCCATTGCGTATCTTGGACAGCAAGAATCCGGCGATGCAGGAGCTGATCGCCGCGGCTCCCAGATTGGCGGATGAATTGGAAGATGATGCGCTCAAGCATTTTGACGCAGTGCAGGCGATGCTCAGATGCCACGATGTGGCGTTTGAAATCAATCCGCATCTGGTGCGAGGGCTGGATTATTACAATCGCACCGTGTTCGAGTGGGTGACAACACATCTTGGCGCGCAGGGCACGGTTTGCGCCGGTGGCCGTTATGATGGCTTGGTCGAGCAAGTCGGCGGCAAGCCGACACCCGCGACCGGTTTTGCGATGGGTGTGGAGCGGTTGCTGGCGTTGTTGCAAGACGGTGGAATGGCGTTGCCCAAGCAGAAAATAGACGTATATGTGGTGCATCAGGGAGAACTGGCCAGCCGCTTGGCCAGCGTAGTGGCAGAACAATTGCGTGACAGCAATCTGCGCGTGCTGTTGCATTGCGGCGGCGGCAGCTTTAAATCGCAAATGAAAAAAGCCGATGCCAGTGGCGCGGTTGTGGCCGTGGTCATCGGCGACGATGAGGCGCAAGTGGATGAGGTTAGTATTAAGCCGATGCAGGGTGGCGAACAAGTGCGGGTGAGCGTGCAAAATCTCACTGCAATGGTTAAGCAAATTATCAAGTAGGAGTATAAAAATGGCAGCATTGGACTTGCAGGAACAGGAACAAATCGACGCGCTCAAGGCGTGGTGGAGTGATAACGGCACCAGGCTGCTTGGTGCGTTGCTGGTCATGACTATCGTGTTTGGCGGCTGGCGTGGTTGGCAGTATTACCAGCACAAACAGTCTGGCGAAGCGGCCACCCTGTATGCGGGGTTCATCAAGCAATTGGAAAGCAATGATGCCAAGCGCGTCAACGATGCCGCCGCCGTAGTGATGGATAAATTTTCCTCTACCTCATACGCCCCGCGCGCAGCGTTGTTGGCGGCGCAAGTCAATGAGCAGGGGAAGGATGTGGCGCGCGCCAAAACCCAATTGCAATGGGTCATCGATCACGCCGCAGAAGCCGGGCTGAAGGATGTGGCACGGCTGCGTTTGGCTGCGGTGCTGCTGGACGAAAAGAATTATACGGAAGTGATGAAGTTGCTGGATGCCAAACATCCAGCCTCGTTTGATGGTTTATATGCCGATTTAAAGGGCGATGTGTTGAGCGCGCAGGGTAAAGCGGTTGAAGCCAAAGCCGCATATCAGTTGTCTTACGATAAAACCGATGCAAAGGGTGTGTACCGCAATCTGATCCAGATGAAAATGGATGCGCTTGGGGAAATAAAATGATGCTGACGCACATTTTTCTTCGTCCCTTCGACAAGCTCAGGACGGGCCAAGGCTCCGGACTGGCGTTGTTGTTCGTTCTGTTTGTACTGGGCGGTTGTTCGACGAAGGATGGTGTGGAACCGGCCAAGCTGGTGGAATTCAGCGAGAAAGCTAAATTTGAGGTGCGCTGGCATGCCGATATTGGCGATTCTGGAGCAAATTTTCTGCAACCCGCGCTGACCAAGAATGCGATCTACGGTGTGTCGGGCAAGGGCACTTTGACGCGCTTGGACCGAGCCACCGGAAAGCCGGTGTGGCGTATCGAGAGCGGCATTTCGGTCAGTGGCGGAGTGGGTAGCGGCGAAGGTTTAACGCTTATCGGCAGCGATAAGGGCGATGTGCTGGCATATGACGAAGATGGCAAATTGCTGTGGAAGAGTAAAGTATCCAGCGAAGTGTTGACCGTGCCGCAAGTGGCTAATGGCGTGGTGATCGTGCGTAGCGGCGACGGGCGCATTGCCGGATTGAATATGGCGGACGGTAAACGCTTGTGGTTATATGAGCGCAGTACGCCGGCTCTGGTGGTGCGCAGCCATGCCGGGGTGACGTTGCAGCGCGGTGTGGCGTTCGCTGGATTTGCTGGCGGTAAATTGGCTGTGCTGAACATTAAAGATGGTTCGGTGCTGTGGGAAACTTCGGTGTCGCAACCGCGCGGCAATACCGAACTGGAGCGCATCAGCGACATCACCAGCGACCCGGTAGCGGATGACGAGCAAGTCTGCGCTATCGCGTTCCAGGGGCGGGTTGCATGTTACGATGCCGCGCAAGGTAGCCCGTTGTGGAACCGCGATATCTCCAGCGACAAAGGCCTGATGTTACTGCGCAAATATCTTTACCTCAGCGACGCGAATGGCTCGGTCATTTCTTTGGATAAAGCCAGCGGCGGTACGGTGTGGAAAAACGAGCAATTATTTATGCGCGATGCCACTGCACCTTACGCGCTGGGCAATTATGTTGTAGTGGGCGATTATGAAGGCTATTTGCACGGTTTGAGCCGTGAAGACGGTGGCTTTGTCGCCCGCATCAAGCTGGATGGCAGCGAGATTCAAGCCGCGCCGGTTGGATTGGATGATGGCTTGCTGGTGCAGACGCACGGTGGCGGGTTGTATTCCTTGTCCATACATTAGTCACTTATCAGTTAAATAATGTCGAATTATGACAATAATTTTGTGTTTATACATTATTATCAACGCGCTAAATAGCATCCGTAGGGTGGGCTTTGCCCACCATGTCGGGCAGAGCCCGACCTACATTTTGGTTCCGGCTTGTCCGGCTTAGGTTAAACGGAAATTCACATAATGTTGCCCACACTTGTTTTAGTTGGTCGTCCGAACGTGGGCAAGTCCACTTTATTCAACCGCCTTACACGCAGTCGCGATGCGCTGGTCGCCGATTTGCCGGGGCTCACCCGCGACCGGCATTACGGGCGCGGCAGGGTCGGGGATAGGCCTTATCTGGTAGTGGATACAGGCGGGCTGGAACCTGTCGCCAAGGATGGCATCATGTTTGAGATGGCCAAGCAAAGCCGTCAAGCGGTGGATGAGGCCGACATGGTATTGTTCCTAGTCGATGGCCGTGCGGGCTGTACGCCGCAAGATACCATCATCGCCGGGCAATTACGCAAGACCGGCAAGCCGGTTTTGTTGCTGGTCAACAAGGCGGAGGGGATGCAGCGCGCCAAGGTAACAGCTGATTTTTTCGAGCTGGGTTTGGGCGAGCCACTGCCGATTTCCTCGGCGCATGGCGACAACGTGAACGAAGTTATCGAGATTGCGCTGGAGAATTTTCCGCTTGAGGCCGAAGAAGAATCAACAGTAGAGAAGCCCCCGAAAATTGCCATCGTAGGCCGTCCCAATGTAGGCAAATCTACGTTGGTAAATGCCATCCTCGGCGAGCAGCGCGTGATTGCGTTCGACCAGCCGGGCACCACGCGCGACAGTATTTACATCGACTTCGAGCGTGAAGGCAAGCAATACACCATCATCGACACAGCCGGGGTGCGCCGGCGCGGCAAGGTTGATGAGGCGGTGGAAAAATTCTCCGTGATTAAAACCATGCAGGCCATCGAAGATGCCAACGTGGTGGTGCTGGTGGTGGATGCTCGCGACCAGATCACCGAGCAGGATGCGCACGTCGCGGATTTTGTATTGCAGGCGGGGCGCGCCCTGGTGTTGGCGGTAAATAAATGGGACGGGCTGGACGAGTACCACCGCGATCAGGTCAAGAGCGATATCGAGCGCAAGTTGCATTTCCTGAGCTTTGCCAAGCTGCACTATATTTCCGCACTGAACGGCAGCGGAATCGACAAAGTATTGAAATCGGTAGATGAAGCTTATGCTGCGGCGATGGCCAAATTATCCACGCCAAAACTCACACGCGCGTTATTGGCGGCACTTGAGAAGCAGCAGCCGCCGAAAGTGGGACGTTTTACCCCCAAGATGCGCTACGCACATCAGGGTGGCAGCAACCCACCACTGATCGTGATCCACGGCAGCGGACTGGATGACGTGCCGGCCAGCTTCGCGCGTTATCTGGAGCGCACATTTTGCGAGATATTCAAGCTCAAAGGCACTCCGCTTAAAATTCAATTTAACTCCAGCAAAAACCCGTTTGAAGGAAAAAAACCCAAGCCGCTCACCGAAGCCGAACAACGCAAGGCGCATCGCGCGCGGATTCGCGGCCGCAAGCTGTATGGATAACACTTGGTGTAGGATACCAGCAGTGCCGGTAATGCTTTTCTGATACAAAAAACCGCTTGAATGTAAGAACGTGCCGCCCGCCGATTTGTCGATTCTCTGCACACAATAAATTGTCGCCCCGATGCCCGGCAAGACCGAGTTGCTGAAATTATTGACCCGGCCATTAAAAAGTTTACGCGGCGTACTTGACTGTTGATGCCGACTGCAAATCTGCGTTAACTTACGCAATCTGCGGATGGAACTGTCGTTTTTGACGTAAAACAACGCAAACTAACTTTGAAAAAAGTCACCGTGGAAGCGGTCTCTAGGCCGCGGTTCTCAGACAACCCATCGGGGCGTGTCAGTCGAAAAGTTAATTGGAAGCCGTATGAATGCTAAATCTTGATAAATCCCGTTTTATAGATACCCCCAATTGCACCCCCAGATATTTCTTAGCCCAATTGCCAGCCTCTAGGAACTTGGGCTAAGAGACTGTTGCCAGGCAATTACATCGGATTGCCGCCAGCGTACCGACCCCGTACCGATGGATAACGGGCGCGGAAATTTCCCTGATTTTATCAGGCGGTAGATTGTTGCCCTGCTGAGGCCGGACAGTTTTTCAACGGTTTTGCGCGGCAGGAGGAAATCAACCGCTTGATGCTGTTGAGCTGGAGCAAGGGCGCTTTGCAGTGAATCGGATTGCATCTGAGTGTGGTCAGCTATTTCAATGGCCTGATACTTACGTTCGGTCATGGTTGTTATGGCAAATAATCCCAAGCAAAACGGCATCAGTTTTTTACTGACGC
>CAIZNF010000553.1 GCA_903934275.1 uncultured Nitrosomonadales bacterium | reverse complement strand
TTGCTACTCACTTATCGGGCTGCATGTCAACATTGAAAATAGAAACTATATTGCCTCTATTTGCTGCAATGAAACTGACAATCCAGCATGATAGTAACAACTAGGAAAATTACTACCCTCCCCTGCCTTGCCAATAAGTAAAAGGCGTCGATGTTAGGTTGTAACCCACTGATTATCGTAAAAAATAGATTTCGAAGGAGCAATTAAAATGACGCAAGAGATCAGCACCGAAGTATTGCTGGAAAAATACGCAGAACCCGGTGAAACCTCCATTGAAGACGTGCGCCGCCGCGTGGCGAGAGGCTTGGCGCAAGCCGAAAAGGCGGAACAGCGCACGGAATGGGAGGAAGCATTTTTTCTGGCACAGGAAAATGGCCTAGTACCCGCCGGGCGCATCAACTCGGCGGCAGGATTAAAAATACAGGCGACCCTGATCAACTGTTTCGTGCAACCGGTGGGAGATTCGATCTCTGGCATCAGCAACGGCAAACCGGGGATTTACGATGCCTTGCAGCAGGCGGCGGAGACCATGCGGCGCGGCGGCGGGGTCGGTTATGACTTCTCGACCATCCGCCCCGAAGGAGCGATGGTCAAGGGCACGAATTCCCGCGCCAGCGGGCCGATTTCCTACATGCGCGTCTTCGACCGCTCCTGCGAAACCGTCGAGTCGGCTGGTGCGCGGCGCGGCGCACAGATGGGCGTGCTGCGTTGCGACCATCCCGACATCGAAAAATTCATCCACGCCAAGGATAAGGGCGACCTGCGCAATTTCAATATTTCCGTCGGAGTCACGGATGCCTTGATGCATGCAGTGGAAAACAACGAAGATTTCGAACTGGTGCATGTGGCGGAACCGTCTACCCTGTTCAAGGAACAAGGTGCGATACAACGCGCCGACGGCAATTGGGTATACCGTAAAGTGCCTGCCACCGAGCTGTGGAAGCAGATCATCGAAAGCACCTATGACCACGCCGAGCCGGGCGTATTGTTCATTGACCTGATGAACCGCGACAACAACCTCAGCTATATCGAAGTGATTGAAGCGACGAACCCATGCGCCGAACAACCCCTGCCGGCTTATGGCTGCTGTTGCCTGAGCTCGATCAATCTGACCCGCATGGTGGATAACGCGTTCACTCCCCAAGCGGCTTTCAACCATGAACAGTTCAAACAACTGGTGCATGTCGGTGTGCGTATGCTGGACAACGTGCTGGATGTCACCTCCTGGCCGTTGCCTGAACAGCAACGGGAAGCGCAAAACAAGCGGCGCATTGGGCTGGGCTATACTGGGTTGGGCGATGCACTGGTGATGCTGGGCCTGCCCTATAACACCGAGAAAGCACGGGGGTTCGCCGCCAAACTGACACGCATCATGCGCGACGAGGCTTATCTCGCTTCGGTGGATTTATCTATCGAACGCGGTGCTTTTCCGCTGCTGGATACCGAACAGTACCTTGCCGCCCCGCGCTTCGCCTCGCGGTTGCCGGAAAAGATCAAGGACAAGATACGCAAACACGGCATCCGCAACAGCCACCTGTTGTCGATCGCGCCTACCGGCACTATTTCGCTGGCATTTGCCGACAATGCTTCCAACGGTATCGAGCCGCCATTTTCCTGGTTTTATACCCGCAAAAAACGCATGATGGACGGCACCACCAAAGACTATCAAGTGGAAGACCATGCCTGGCGCATGTACCGAAAAATGGGCGGTGATGTGGATAACTTGCCTGCCGCGTTTGTGACCGCGCTGGAAATTTCAGCAAGTGACCACATGCACATGGTAGCGGCAGTCGCACCATTTATCGACACAGCAATCAGCAAAACAGTCAACGTACCTGCAGACTATCCATACGAGGACTTCAAGGAACTCTACACTGAGGCATGGAAGGCAGGATTGAAAGGATTGGCGACCTATCGCCCCAACAGCGTTTTGGGCTCCGTATTATCTGTCACACCGGCAAAAACAGAAGAGCAGCCGCAGGATTTGCTGTTCGACCAGGATCGCCGTATCGTGCTGGAAGCCGCGCCAAAACCGTCTCTCGCCTCATTGCGCTGGCCTGGCCGCCCGAAATTGCCGGGTGGCAGCGAAGGCTGGGCATCTCAGGTAGTCAAGCATCCGCTCGGCAGTTTCGTGACCTTTGTTTCCCACACCGAGAATGGTAACAAACATCCTTTTGAAGTCTGGGTGAACGGCTCGGAACAGCCACGCGGGCTGGGCGCACTGGCGAAATCGCTGTCGATGGACATGCGCGCACGCGACCCGGTGTGGTTGCGCATGAAGCTGGAAATGCTGATGAAAACCGCCGGGGATGATGCCTTCGACATGCCGATGCCGCCTGACGGCGAAGTGAAGCGCATGCCCAGCCTGGTAGCGGCGTTTGCATACTTGTTGAAATACCGCATCGAACAATTGGGCGCGCTTGAGGTAAAAGAAGGCATCACCACCCCGATGATGGACGCGCTATTCGCCAAAAAGGAACCGAAAACCGGCACCGACGGCACGATGAGCTGGACGGTGGATATTTCCAACGCCGGTGCAGGGGACGACTTCGTGCTGGGTTTGAAGGAGCTGGTGCTGCCGGATGGGCAGCGCCGCCCTTACTCGATGTGGCTGTCCGGTGTTTATCCGCGCGCCTTGGACGGTCTGTGCAAGGTGCTAAGCCTCGATATGCGCGTCATTGATCCGGCCTGGATCGGCATGAAGCTGCGTAAGCTGCTCAATTTCGGCGAGCCGCTGGGCGACTTCATGGCACGCGTGCCGGGCGGGGAAAAGATGGAAAGCTACCCATCGACGGTTTCCTACGTCGCAAAACTGATCATCCACCGTTACGCCATGCTTGGCATCCTCGACGAACACGGCTACCCGGTACAGCAAATGGGCGTACTGGAAGTTCCCACGACACAAAACAAATCATCTGGGATAAAACAAATGACTGGAAAAGTTTGCAAAGAATGCGGCAACGCCACACTGATCAAGAAAGACGGCTGCGAGTTTTGCACCAGTTGCGGGACGATTGGTGCGTGTGGTTAAGGTGTTTTCAGGAAAGCATCCGCTTTCAGGAACAACACAATGACCGACCTGATTAGCCACGAAGTTCAGCAATCCCCTCGCCCACTTGTGGGAGAGGGTTAGGGAGAGGGAAAACCGTTGAGAAAACCAGATTTTCCTGTGCGCACCCTCTCCCCCAGCCCCTCTCCCACAAGTGGGCGAGGGGAACAAAACGGTGGGCTTCAACTTGCTGAACTTTGTGGCTAATCAGGATGACCGATATTGATAACGATCCGCTTGGCGTATTTGACACTCCAGCCGAGGTGATGCCGATCGAATCGCTTCCGCCGCAAGGCGGCAGTGAACTCCGTAAGGAAACCCGTTACAGAGCCACGTGGAGAGTCGATGTCATCGTCGGAGACCAAGGCTCGCATGACGGGAGAATTAATGACATTTCCCTGCATGGGGCGGCAATCCTGCTTGAGCGCAATCTTAAACCTAACATCAAAGTAACCCTGCACATTTACTTACCCTCATTAACCGGCCCTTTTCTGCCGACAGTTCTGACAGTTCACGGCATGACGCGCTACACCGTACACGATTCGGATGATCAGCTCTTCAGGGTCGGTGTTGCTTTTACTAAATTTGAAATGGTATCAGACCGTGGCTATCTGGATACGCGTCTAACGAGCCACCATCTGGAAATTATATAGCGGCAGAAACGGTGCCCGCCTGGCTCTGCACTTTCTGCCAGGCTATGCGCCTGGCATCAATCCAGACGAGCTTGTATGGAGTCATACCAAGCGCACCTGCGTAGCCAGAAGACCGCTGATGAAAGGCGAAAAATTACAGAATCGAGCTCATGAACAGTTGCAAGAAATCAGCCGCAACCCAACGCTGGTGAGTTCGTTTTTTAAACATCCTTCTGTAGCCTACATTTCTGACTGGTGAGTAACCCCGGTAGTAAAAAATTCTGGTTGTGTATTATCCGTTAACCGAAAAAAACTGTTGGCGTAGGTACCCGCGCTTGGTTTTCCTCCGAACCGGTCTTTTTCTATTTTTTCCCTTCCGCCTCTATGAATTAATTACCACTTGTCAATAACTTGCCATTCACCACGCCTGACATTGCAAATCACACCTTGCCATGTGTATAAGTCGGTTGCCACAGTTCCAACATCTGTCTCCAAAATGATCCATATTTTATTTTTTTAGAACACTAAGTTAATGATAGTGCCTCAAATAAAATATGATATTAGA
>CAIZNF010000552.1 GCA_903934275.1 uncultured Nitrosomonadales bacterium | reverse complement strand
GGGCAAAGCGCAGCGTGCCCAACGAACGAAGATACTAATTTTAATGTTGGACACGCTGCGCTTTGCCCAACCTACGGTGAGACGGTTTCACCTTTTTGGCTCCGGCTCGTCCGGTTTAGGGGGCATCTATAAATCCAACTTTCGTCGCTATACTGCGTTGCTCATAAAAAATTACTCCTAACATGTTAGTTATATGCGTCGTCGCAATCTTTTACTCGCGCATTGCTTAGCTTAGAAACTTGAATTTATAGAGGCCCCTTTATTCGTGACGGATCATCAATCGAGCTGAATCAGGCTCTCGCGAAGCGCGTACCGTGTCAGTTCGGCGATGCTGTGCAGGTCAAGTTTCTCCATGATGTTGCTGCGATGAACCTCGACCGTGCCGGTGGTAATGAACAGGATTTTGGCGACCTCGGCAGAAGTCTGGCCTTGGGCAATCAACTTCAGCACGTCGATCTCGCGGCGGCCGAGTCTGGCCTGTGAGGCTTTGTCGGGAGGGGTGTTTTTCAGTATGGTCGCAATATCCCGGCTCAGGTAACGTGCACCGGTCATGACCGTTCTTATCCCCAGCAGCAGTTCTTCAACGCCGGCGGCCTTATTGATGTAGCCCAGCGCACCTGCATTCAGCATGTGCGTCACAAAGCGCCGTTCGATGTGCGTGGAAAGTGCCAGCACCTTTATCTCAGGACTTTCGCTCACCATCCTCAGCGTTGTCTCAATGCCGTTCAGCCCGGGCATGGCGATATCCATCAGCACCACATCCGGCGACAGCTCGTGCACCCGCGCCAGCGCAGCCTCCCCGTCAACCGCCTCACCCACCACATCGATGTCCGGCTCACGCTGAAATATCGTGCGCAATGATTCGCGCAAAATTGTGTGATCGTCCACCAGCAGTAGCCGGATCATTTCTCGTCTCTTCCTGTCATGGTCATCAGGCTGGCTGCCCTCAAGCTGCCGGCAAAAGGATCGAATGCTTGAGCAGGAGCGTGGCCCAGAAGGTGCTGCCAACGCCTTCCTGGCTGTTTACACCCGCATCGCCGCCCATCAGCAGAGCGATGCGCTTGACGACATTCAGGCCGAGACCCGCACCACCGTACTTGCGGGTCGGGGTGTCGTCCAGCTGGGTAAAGGAGTGGAACAGCCGTGCCTGCTGGGCGGGATTTATACCAATGCCCTGATCGCTGACCTCGATGCGCAGAAGCAGGCTGTGTTCCAGTTCCTCTATGGCAAGCGCACGCACAGTAATTTGCCCGCACTCGGAGAACTTGATGGCGTTGTCGATGAAATTATCCAGTATCCGTTTCAGACACAAGACATCGCCGCACACCATATCTGGCAGGGCGGGGCTGATTTCACTGGTCAGGCTTAGCCCTTTAGCCTTCAACAGCGCGTCATGTATATGGAGGGATTCGTCAATTGCCTGCGAGAGCGAGAAGTTCTTCTCCTGCAGCATCAGCGGTTCTGCTTCGCTTTGGGTGACTTCGAGAATATTGTTGATGAGGGCAAGCAATTGTTTCGCGGAGTCATTGCTCCTGGTGAGCCACTCGATCTGCTTGGGGTCGGTGGCGCGGCGCAAGGCCAAGTCGGTCAAGCCCATGATGCCGTTCATCGGCGTGCGCAGTTCATGGCTCATATTGGCGAGGAAAGTAGTCTTGGCGCGGTTGGCTGCTTCGGCGGCATCACGAGATTCGATCAATTCGATGGTGCGGGAGAAGATCATATCTTCGAGGTTATGGCGGTGTTGTTCCAACTCAGTTTCAATTTGTCTACGCTCGGTGATATCGGTCAACGCGACGCGCAGCACTATTTCCTTGCCTTTATTTTTATAGAGGCGCCGACAATCCAACATGGCGTAACGACATGGCCCGTTTTCGTTTTTTAGCATCAACTCACAAGATAGTGTGCGGTCTTCTTTTAGTGCTGACAGAAAATGGTTATACCAGCGGTCAAGATCCTCGGTGGCAACGTAAGGGGCAAAACGGTGGTTCAGTAGCCTGCTGCGCTCCACCTTGAGCAGCGCGGCGCCGGGGAGGTTGATTTCGTCGATCATGCCCTCGTGGTTAAGCGTGAGATAACCGACCGGTGCGAAGTCATAAAAATCCACGTAGCGGACGCGCGATTTTTCCAGCTCGATCTGCGACTGCCGCAATTGCTCGTTCTGCATCTCCAGCTCGACCTGATGCACCTGGAGCTCGTGCAACAGTTTTTCGACGGGGGGCGGTTCCGGCATTAGCGTCTGATCGAGATGCTTCTCGGCTTCCTGACGCAATTGCGTGAAACGGGAGTCCGTGATGGTTGGGTCGGTTTTTTTCATAATGGTTACTCCTTCAACCTAAGCCGGACGAGCCGGAACCAAAAAAATGAAACT
>CAIZNF010000551.1 GCA_903934275.1 uncultured Nitrosomonadales bacterium | reverse complement strand
CGCAGATTAATGCGGATTTTCAGTCGGTTGCGGATATATATCTTCTCACCCGATAGGTGGGGCGGCGACCCAATGTTACGTGTTGTTTAATCGGCGAAAATCTGCGTAATCTGCGGACAACTGCTTTTTCTAGGATGAACCTGAAAACCTCAGTTGATGAGTTCGCATCTGCAAATTCCAAGAGAATGGTGATCATGCTCTGTTTTCCTTGATGGCCTCTTCGACTGCGGCGAATACCCCGTTCAATCGCGCGACCAGTGCACGGCATGTCTTCTCATCGCCCGCGCGTCCGGCATCTTCAATCTCATGGCACAACTCACCCAACTGCATTGCGCCAACCGTGCGTGCGCCTGATTTCAGCTTATGCGCCGCATCGGAAAGAATGCCGACCTCACCAGTCGCTGCGGCGGAGATAATGGCTGCAACTTGCGCTTGCGTATTGAGCAGAAATTTGTCCAGCAGGCGGCGGATCATGGCGGTGTTATCGTCCATCAGGCGGGGTAACGTCGTGACATCCCAGACAGTGCAATGATCGAACGGGGATTCCTCAATTTTATTGTTCCAACTCTCGACTTTATTCATCTTCACTTCAGTCGCGCCCGTTGCGAATTCGGTCTGCGGTGTCAGACCGGTTGCCGTTTCCGCCTCTTCGTGGCGGACATTTTCAAGCGTCTCTTTTGGCAGCCATTTATCCAGCATCGATGCCAGTTCCGCCAAGCGCAGAGGCTTGGGCAAATAGTCGTCCATGCCGTGCGCAAGACAGTTCTGGGCTTCGCCGCGCATAGCATTGGCGGTAACGGCAATAATCGGCATGCGCGTGCCCTCGGGTTCGGCCCGACGGATCGCGGCGGTCAGTTCAAAGCCATCCATGTTCGGCATGTGACAATCGGTGAGGAGCAGGGCGTAGCGTCCGTTTTGCCACATTTTCAGCGCCTCCGCGCCATCCTCGGCAATTTCCGCCGCATAGCCAAGGATGTGCAACTGCTCCAGCATCACCTCGCGATTGGTTTCGTTGTCTTCAGCCAGCAGGATCAGGTGATTGCCGGCCAGGGACTGCTCAACCGTGGGCGCAATGACCTTTTTGCCGAGACGCTGATTCAAGGCTTGATCGTGGCTATCCTGCAAAACCAGCTTTGCGCTGGCGAGCGACACACTGCGAATCAAATCGGTATAAAACAAGGCATAGGCATCGATGGAAATTTCGTTATCAGCGGGATTTTCATTTGCCTGTGCAAGCCGAACAATGCCGATGTTCACTGGCAGATCAAGCTCCCTGTTGGCATCGCTATCGAGCACCACGACCAGGGACATGGATGACAGCGGCAGCGAGAGCGGCGGTTGCTGGCGGGCTGCAGCCAGATCTGTCACCAGGGTAACTTGCGCACCCGCTGCAGAGCAGTAGGCCGACACGATCTGTATAACCATCGCATCGCTGCTTACGCACAGTACATGCACCCCGTGCAGGCTGGTTTCGAAAACCGGCATGTGCAGAGGAGGCGCTTTTTGCAGCGGCAAAGTTACCGTGAATTCAGTACCCTCTCCCACGGTACTGCGCACCGATATCTGACCATCCATCAAAGATACCAGTCGATGTGCGATGCTCAGACCCAGCCCGGTGCCGCCAAATTTGCGTGCAATACTTCCGTCCGCCTGGGTAAAGGGTTGAAAGAGCTTGTTCAAGGTCTCCTCGCTCATGCCAACACCGTTATCGGTGACGCGTAATGTCACTCCGGGGCGGCCATCAGCCATGCGGCACGAATCAACGTGCAAGATCACCCGACCCTGGCATCCATTCTTGCTGTTGGTGAATTTCAGCGCATTTCCGAGCAGGTTGTAGAGTATCTGGCGGAGCCGGGTGGGGTCGGACATCACCCAGCGCGGAAGCTTAGGGGAAACGAACACGAAGAGCTGAATCGAGTTTTTGTTGGCAGCCGAGGTCATCAATTTCGTGACCTCTTCGGACACTTCTCGCAGATGCGTTGGCACATTTTCTATGGCCAGCTTGCCGGCTTCGATTTTGGAGAAATCGAGAATGTCATTGATAATTTGCAGCAAAATCAGCGAGGAGTCATGAATGGTGCTGATCATGCGGTGTTGCGCGGTGCTGAGAGGGGTCTGTTGCAGGATATCCAGCATACCCACCACGCCATTCATCGGGGTGCGGATTTCATGGCTCATATTGGCCAGAAACTCCGACTTCGCCTGATTGGCCACATTGCTGGCAACCTCCGCCGCCTTGCGCTTGGTGATGTCGTTACACACCGCGATGTAACGCTGTGCCTTGCCGCCCGAGCCAAAGAACGGTGCAATGGTGGTGTCAAGCCAATAAAGCCGACCATCCCTGGCCTTGTTGCACACCTCGGCTTGCCACACCTCACCCCGTTCAAGCACTTCGTACATGTTTTTGTAGAATTCAGCGGGATGAAGCCCAGATTGAAATATCCGGTGATTCTTTCCCATGAATTCATCCCGGGAAAAGCCGGTAATTTTGCTGAATTTATCATTGCCATAGACAATATTGCCTTCGAGGTCAGTTATGGTCACGATCGAATGCTGGTCCAGCACGAATTTTTGATGTTCAAGTTCAACCAGTGCTGCTCTGGCCAATTCAGTGCTGTGCACCAAATCGGCCGTTTTTTGCAGCACCAGCTCTTCAAGGTGTTCGCGGTGAAGTGACAGCTCCTTCTCGTGCAACTTGCTCGTGGTGATATCCTGAAAGGCCACTACCGCGCCAGAATATTCACCGTCCTCAAATATGCCCTGCGACACGACTGACACCGGAAACACGCTGCCATTGCGGTGTGCAAACACCTGATCCCGGCTATTTATGCGCTGACCGCTGCGATTAGCCTTATCGATCGGGCACTCGTTGAAAGGCAATGAATCGCCAGCCGCCGTGACGGTGTGTATCGTGTCATGTACCGGCTTTCCGATAAATTCTTCACGGCTCCAGCCCAGCAGATGCTCGCCTTCAGTGTTGAGATAAACACACAGCCCTGCGGCATCCTGCACGTACAGCCCTTCACCCAGGGTTTCGCTGATGCGTTCATAGAAATCACGCTGTGCTTGCAGCGTTTTTTCAAATGTCCTGCTGGCTTCACTATTGGCCAGCAACCGAATAGCATTTTTTTTGTCTTCGAGAAAAACGCTCAGCAACGTGCCCGTCAAAGAGATAATGAAGACATAGAGCCAGTAGCTGAAGAAGTGGATAAAACCCTGGTCTTCGGCAAAGAAGCCCACCCCTTGATTGGCTCCGGCGGCGGCCAGCATCGCTATTATAAGTATGACAAAGTCGACACCCTTCAACCCTAGACGCAGCCCCCCCCAGATGACGAAAACGAACATCAGATAGGCACGCATCGTGTCGTGCATATGATGTGACAACGAGGCCCACAGGTAATCCAGAAATACAACGCTCCCAAAAAGCGCCGTCAGCCCAAAAATAAGCAAAGACTCGGCAACATTTTTCGCAGTGGGCTGTTTATACGGATTGCTGGCCGTTGGCCAGCACTTCATAACGAGAGGGGTTATCAGGATAATGCTCAGCGAACTGATCATCCACCAATCCTGCAGCGTGTCGAAAACTTTGTCGCCACTCACGACACCGGCGAGCAACAGAGTCGTCGTACCCAGGATCGCGCACACTGCGGAGCCTGCCAAGACAGCCCATATACAAATTTTGAGAAGGTCGCGCACAGATAATAATCTGGCATCGAACGAACCATCGCGCATGATCCCGTGGGCGGCAACCAGAGTGCCAATGGCTGAGCCGAAGGCCGTGAAAGCACCCATCCATAGCCCGTGGCCAACAAGCAGGTTGGCCAGGAATCCGCCCAACCATACCGCCCAGAAATAACGTTTGCCCCCGATCAGCAAAACCGCCATCATCAGGCCGCTGGCAAGGAAGAAGCAACCGGATGGCCCGAAGTCGGGAAGCAGTGAATGGGTCACCCAGGACAACAGGCAACAAAGCACCGCCACGCCGAGTAATTTGCTCAGTTCAGCGGTGGAAAGCGGGGGTGTAATGTTATTCATCTTTTTTACCGGGTATTCAATTGGTGAGGCTATAGCGAGCCTGGCCACCGCACCGTGGCGACCACGCTGCTGCCGTTCCCCAGGTATTCAAGGTTGTCAAAGCTGGCTACTTTGGACATCGCAATTCCTCTGCCATGCAGATCAAACGCGCGTTCCGGGCTGAATTCGACATACGACTGCCAATCGAAGCCTTTGCCCTGATCGGTAATGGTCACGATGTTGGCGGCAACCGTTTTCTCCAGCGTGACATTGACGATCCGGTCAGAATATTGAGGGTGGTTCAGGCGTGCTTCAACCTCATGCTCCCAGCGGTCCTCCAGCAACAACTGGCCTTTCTCGGCATAGGAGATACCGAGATTGCCATGTTCGACCGCATTGATCAGCAATTCAGAGTAACCATTGACAGTGCGTTC
The DNA here is from genome assembly GCA_903934275.1 of uncultured Nitrosomonadales bacterium. GTDB lineage: Bacteria > Pseudomonadota > Gammaproteobacteria > Burkholderiales > Gallionellaceae > Gallionella. Next base: position 178 of record CAIZNF010000551.1, on the reverse strand, counting down.
CGGAACCTTGCTGATCTCTGCCAGCAACAGTGCCAGGTCTCTCGCCTCGGACAAGGTTCGGTAGCGGAAATCCGCGCGGTGCAAAAGATTCAGGTTGCTCGCCTGATTGCCAACCTTCGCACGCAATTCGCGCTTTTGGCGAAACTCACCAAGCGTATTTTTGATGACCAGCCGCAAT
>CAIZNF010000550.1 GCA_903934275.1 uncultured Nitrosomonadales bacterium | reverse complement strand
GTGGCAGGATGTGTATCACGCGCCTTGCCCAAACGGGAAGGTGGCTTACCTCAAGATTACGATTCAAGCGGGTGCAACGGTGATTCAATTCAAGGAGAAATGAGATGAACGATCATAAATTTTGTTTGCAATGCGATAACGGAGCGTTGCTGGATCACGGTAAACGCAGCTTATCGTTTATTTATCGGGATCATGAGTTGGTTGTACCTCATGTGTCGGGTTGGCATTGCTCTGCGTGCTGTGAGTGCCAGTTTGACGAGGGCGAGGGTAAGCGTTATGGCGAGTTGGTAGATTCGTTTTGTGTGGCTGTTGATCGTGAAATTGCCGAGTCTTTGCGCGACATCCGCAAAAAGTTGGGCTTGCGCCAAGCCGAGGCGGGTAAGTTGTTCGGCGGCGGTGCAAGCGCGTTTTCAGAATATGAGCGGGGCAAGACACAGCCACACAAGTCCACCGTGCTGTTGCTGAAGTTGCTCGACAAGCATCCTGAATTGCTGGATGAGCTGCGGAATTAAAGCGGAATTAATGGAGCGGAATTAAAGGGGCCAGACTCTCATGGCACTCGGTTAAGCGCAAAATACACGAAGCATCAAGGAGTAACGTATGTTTCACGACATCAAAATAAGCAGGATGAGCTACCGTTCCTTCCCCTTCAAGGGAAGGCTAGGATGGGGGTTGGTTCATTTGTCACAATTACCGGTGGTTGCTAGAAATCTTCATTACGGGTTACAATGAGCGCGTTGTAGTAATGTATTGAAACACAAGGAGTTAAAAATGAGCGCAATCACTTTCGATACCCTGAAATTCGCTAATCGGCTCAAAGCTGCGGGTGTCTCGGATAAGCAGGCTGAAGCCGAAGCGGAGGTGTTGGCCGAGGCGCTTGAGGTCAATTTGAAAGATTTACCGAATAAATCTGATTTGTTGGCAGCAAAGGTTGAGTTGCAGCAGGAGATGAAGCTCATGGAGCAGCGTCTCATTATTAAGCTGGGATCACTTATCGCGATTTCTATCGGTATGGTCGCGGCATTGGTTAAGCTGCTGTGAATGGAGTTGGCGAGTAGGATGGGTGCAGCGCAAGCGTAACCCATCAAAGTCTCAAAGCAACAAGCATCACCAAACGGGCTGTCCTTCGGGATGGCCCGTTTTTTCTTGCCAAGGCTAAAGGTAGCGGCTATATTTCATCCTGCAATTTTTTGTATTTAAAGTCGAGGTTGAGCCAGATTATGTTCTGCGCCTTGAATTCGAAAACGGCGAGAAACGTATTTTCGATATGTCCTCCTACATGAATAAACGACCGTTCGTGCGGATAAAAGCATTTCCATTGTTTGCTCTGGCTAAAATTGATTATGGAACGGTAGTCTGGCCTGGCAATATTGACATCGCGCCAGAAACGCTTTATGACCATTCATCGCCCGCGCTCAAATAAGAAGTAGGATGGGTGCAGCGCAAGCGTTAACCATCAAAGTCTCAAAGCAACAAGCATCACCAAACGGGCTGTCCTTCGGGATGTCCCGTTAGCTGTTAAGTCGTGCGCATACGCCATGTAGTTGAGAAAATTTTCAGCAGTGGCGGATTGGATTGCATCGGGAGAAAGAAATGAAAACGACCATCAAGCTGGCAGATACGGATGAATTTTTTAAGCGGGGAGAGGAAATTGCAAGGCTCGCGGATAAAGGCAAGCAGGTTCCCCGCGAGCGGATTATTTCCTTCGAAGACCCGGATGATTTGGCCCGGCTGATTACAACTGCCAAGCTGGTACTATTTCGTGAAGTGAGAGCGTGTCCAGGTTCGATTACCGATTTGTCACTCCGGCTTCGCCGGGATCGCAGTGCGGTGAAGCGTGATATTGATGAGCTTGAACGATTCGGGTTGGTGGAAGTTGAAGTGAAACCTTTTCCCGGACATGGCCGTAAAAAAGAGGTTCGCGCCGTTGCCGAGCAAGTGCTGCTGACGATGTGACGTAGGTCGGGTTAGTAGCTTCATGGTTCGACAGGCTCACCACCGACGGACGTAACCCGACAAGCCGGGTGAAAGCCCGACCTACGCAAGCAATAAGTAACATAAAACGGGCTGTCCTTCGGGATGGCCTGTTTTTTTGCGCCTGCCCCGCTTTTATGTGTACAATGAACGAGCTAAGCAAGGAGTTGAAATATGAGTTCCATTACATTTGATACGCATAAGTTTGTTAAAGATCTGCGCGATGCTGGAATTTCAGAGCCACAGGCTGAGGTGTTCGTTCGCGCTCAGCAAGAAATACTCTCTCAGGCATTAGATACGACCCTTGCCTCAAAACGTGACCTTGATGTACTGGATTACAAAATTGATCAGTTGCGCTGGATGGTTGGCGTTCTAATTGCTATCGCAGCCACAAATTTTGCGAAACAGTTTTTTTAGGCCGCGCATAATAGAGGGCTCAGCATCATAGGCTAAAGAGGCTAAAGAGGCTAAAGGAGCCAGGCTCGCATTTCAAAGCAGTAATTCCATTCTCAGATAAACCTCAGCAGCTAAACCTCAGGGACAGACCACGGTTTTGCGTTTCTTGCGCCCAGATTTGGACAATAAGAGATTGGTCACGATTTAAGCATTCTGGAGACCGCTCCCACGGTGATTTTTCAGGTATGGCTTCAGCCGGAGCCAGTCGGGCTCTACCCGGTAGGTCGGGCAAAGCCCGACCTGCATAAGCAAGGAGCCTGTCCGTGTGCGGTCACTACTTTTTCCGCTTAAAATCCATACGCTGGGCAACAAGCTGACCAAAACAGTTGGCGAAGTAATCCGGATGCATCGTTAGCGGAATCTATGGAGTATCTACTCGTGCCCGGATTACACCGCGATTCATTCGAACAACCACTGTTGTCGAATGACCTCACCGCAAAAATGACCACGAAAATGACAGTTGCACAACGGTGTTTTGGGTGCTATATTCCCCCCCCGTCAATAATCAAAAGTAGTTAGGCGAAGATTTTTGTGTTGCGCGATAGGAATCAATCAATAGAATGGGTGTCCACCTGACGCACGTAACAGATCGATTCACCAAAAATGACAAGACACCGTTCGGCCTGAACCTGTTGAAGGCTGGTGCTGGCGCAGAGCCAGCGGTTCGACAAGCTCACTGCGAACGATACTGATTTGTTGGAACGTAATGCCACGTGCGTCGAGTGGATGCGCATTATCAATGGAAAATAAATGGGGCCGAGGGATGTGGTGGAGTGCGAACCTCATCAGGTTGGGTCACAAATGTTGTGCTCTGTGCGCGCGTGATGCGGTTTCTCCGTCACCGCGTCCCATATAACTAAGCTGGGGATAAAATATGCCAAGATTTTCAGTGGGCCATGTTTTAAGCATTTTCGCCTCGCAGAAATGGTTGTCAATTTGCTCGCCCGCTTATATGGTCGGTGCGTTGCGCGGTTTTTGCCCGCAAATTTTAGCTGGCTTCGCCATGTTATTTATGGCGTTGCTGTCCGTTGGTCATGCGGTAGCGGCGACACCCGTATCCGACTACAACATGTTCATTGGCGGAGAGATTTCCGCAAGCAGCAATGGCAAAATGGTACCGGCGGATGGCGATACGATTATTGCGGTCAATTTATTAACTGGCGCGGTAGAGGCGACCGAGCCGTTGCAAAATGGTGGTTCTGGCTATTTGTTGCAAATAACCCGACCAAGCTCCGCAGCCAAACCCGAAGATAACCCCAAGTTTCAACTGTTTGTCAAACATGGCAACGCAACTTATAAGCTTTTATTTTCAGCAGAAAATGAAGCTGTTTTTTTATTTAAGGGCACTCAGTCAATGTTTCCCAGCGTGTCCATAGCCAACCTTATTGCTTCCAGCGTTGCGGTTGGACTTGGGGGAGGCACGGGAGGCACGGGAGGCACGGGAGGCACGGGAGGTACGGGAGGTACGGGAGGTACGGGAGGTACGGGAGGTACGGGAGGTACGGGAGGTACGCCCACTCCGCCTCCGCCTCCGCCTCCTCCCATTGCGACAAGCGATGTGAATGGGGATGGCTCGACGAATATCGAGGATGTCAATTTGTTGAAGCAGGCGATTTCCGGGCAAATTCCGGTCGATAAGGCGAAGATGGATATCAATAGGGATGGCGTGGTTAATACCCGTGATCTGATCGATATCATTCGCGTGGTGCGGGATCAGTCAAGCAAGACGTTGCGCCCGGAGCCTATTATCCCGGTCAAACCAGTACCTATTATTGCAGGCAAGCCAGCTTCTATTATTCCGGCCAAACCGGTGTCTATTATTCCGGGCCAGTAGGGTTCGCTTGGTCTAGAGGTTCACTAAGCCGGATGAGCCGAAATCAAAAATGGAAAGCTGTCTTCCCGTAGGTTGGGGGGTGCATTTAAAAGTGTTGGTCGTAATCACATCTACCGTTCGCACTGAGCTTGTCGAAGGGCTGTTTTAAGCCATTTGTGGTTCGACAGGCTCACCATGAACGGTCAAGTTCCCAACACTTTTAAATGCACCCTAGGTTGGGCAAAGCGTAGCGTGCCCAACATAAAAATGGTATCTTAGTCC
>CAIZNF010000549.1 GCA_903934275.1 uncultured Nitrosomonadales bacterium | reverse complement strand
TCTCTTGCTGAATTGCCAAGCGCATCTCTTCCGCATTCTCAATTTGCAATTTACGCATCGTTGCCTCCCTCAAATGGAAACAGCGATATTATAAACTAATTATGCGACATTATTTAAGTCGTCGTGTTTAGACGAGCAAACTCTGGGTACGCTTGCAATCTCCGTTCTGTCGGGACAGGCAATTCCGCCCCATCCGACTTGGAAAAAAGGGCGTTGGTCTGAAAATGAGAAGCGGATTCTTCGCCGACCATCAGATTCCCCGGCGAGTCATATCCGGTGTTAGCCAACGCAAGTAGCGCTTGGTCATCACTCCAACGATTAGAATCGGTGGGCAACCCCAGTAGCGGGCCATGAAACCGCGCAAAAGAGCGCCCCAGAAACCCTTGTGGCCGCATATCTTGCAGATACCAAGGTAGCCCCGGATGGACATCGGATCTCGCTTCATGAAGTTGAGTTGCCCACGTTTCGACCAGATAGCCTTCAGGCATAATCGGATGGAGCGCTCCCCATTGTTCCAAATTACCGGAGGCATTGACGCGATAAAGCGGAAATGTGGTGTGCGAGCCGAGTTTGCGCCGAAGTGCGTATTGAGTTTGGCGTGCTTTGCCAAATCGCAGAATGGATTCTCCGATCTGGTTGATTAACCTGGAGAGCGTTGGCTGGCTAACACCCAGCCGCTCGTATAGCACTCTGGATGGCTGCGGGCCTTCCCTTAGGATTTGAGTAACGGTGTAAGATGCAGCCATTTTAAGATAATTGCGTCAGCAAACAGAATGGATAACGAATGGATATTACATCAATTCTTCCAGTCTGTATCGTAAAAACTAGTGTTGGTATTGCCGCGTCGGGACTCGGACATGGCTGGGCTATGCGCCAAGAGCACTTCGACAACGTTGTCCGCCCATTCCATTTTTCCCTCAATCGCCGTCATACCGTGAAAGCCTGAACCTGTGGTCCAACAGTAAAAAACCGGGGGCATTTAAAAGTGTTGGTAATTCTATCGGTAGCGTGCGCTGTGCGCACGATTTTGGGTTGTGTTGTCGTGCACAGCGCACGCTACGCGCTAACCCGGCACAGGTTAGCAATTGACCAACACCTCTGAAATGCACCCTAAAAAACCCATACATACGGCCTTTCACGGGAAAACCGGCACGTCAGATTTAACCTTGAAGAAATTCTAACGACTCACGAAATTAGTCATGTATAAACGGTTTTAGATCGTCGTTCGCCATGCCCGTTTCCCCCTCTCCAACTCTCCCCCAGAGGGATAACCAGCGACTTGGCCATCGTTTTTTGATGGCCTAAGTCGAATGTCTAGGGAAACGCAGATTTATTCGGTTTTGTCATTCCCGCGAAAGCGGGAACCCAGTTAAATTAAGGCGCTGGATCCCCGCTTTCGCGGGGATGACGATCTAATCCGCGTTTCCCTAGCGGTTTTATCAGAGGGTGCAAACGAATCGCTGCGCGAGTTCCACGTTAACGGGTCACATCACGCAGCGCATCTGCAAGAGTTGAAAAGGAAAAACGATAGTGCGCCATTTCCATCTTTCCGGGCAGCACTCTTTGCCCTTCCAATAACAGACAGGCTCGCTCTCCCATGACCAGATTCAGCAACGCTGCGGGCGCAATGAAAAAGGCCGGACGGTGCAAGGCCACCGCCAATGCCGCAGTAAATTCCGCGTTGGTGACCGGTTGCGGCGCGGTCATATTATATGGGCCGCAGGCCCGCTCATCACGCAGCAACCTGAGCACCATTGCCACATAATCCTCAATATGTACCCAGCTCATCCACTGATTGCCATTGCCCAGCCGTGCGCCCAAGCCCAGTTTGAACGGCAGCAACATACGCTCCAGCAGGCCTCCGTCGTTGCTGAGTATCAGACCCGTGCGCAACAGACATATCCGCACTCCGGCGCTTTCTGCAACCCGTGCCGCGTCTTCCCATGCCTTGCACATCTGCGCGGCAAAATCCCTGCCAACATCCGCCGCCTCGTCCAGCATAAGGTCGCCTCCATCACCGTAATAACCCACCGCCGAACCGCTCAACAACACTGATGGTTTACGCTCGGCAGCGGCAATGTGCCGCACCAACTCCCCGGTGAGGGTGACACGGCTCTCCCACAAAACACGCCTGCGCTGCGCCGACCAGCGCGCATCGATTATGGGCTCACCTGCCAGATTGATGACCGCATCGAAACTCATTGCGGGATGCCATTCAGCAAGCGATGCCAGCGCATGAACCCCCGCGCCGCATTTAACCGGAACAGAAGCAGGATCACGGCTGAGCACTGTCAGCTCATCCCCTTCCGCCAGCAGCGCCTTGCAAAGCTGCCTGCCAATCAGACCAGTGCCACCGGTGATGAGAACGCGCATATTTTTCTCCGTTTGAAGTTTGCCCCTACTGGATGCTAGATTACTCTACCGGCAAAATCATACTCCAACTAACGTGTGTTTTCTGCGGATGCGCCCTGCCTCTGCATGTTTTATTGATATAATGCGGGGCGGTAAAACTTACTCTCCGAAACCGGACATTATTGGAGCAGCAGACATGCTGCTCGCACCATTTAGCCATTTATAAGGAAACTGATATGACAACTATTGCGGAATTCATGACCGCCAATCATAAAGCTTGCGACGACGAATTTGCCATCGCCGAGGAGACTGCCCTCGCCGGTGATTGGGGCAAGGCCGAAGCTGCTTTTAATGCATTTCGTGATGGCATGGCGCGGCATTTCGGGATGGAACAAGATGTGCTTTTCCCCGCGCTGGCCTCTGCCGGTGGCCCTTCAGGCCCAGTACAGGTCATGCTCATGGAGCACAGGCAAATAAACGGGCTCCTCGAACAAATGGCCGATGCGGTGGCGCAAAAAAATGCGCAGGAATACGGCGGCCTGTCGGAGACCCTGCTGATGGTCATGCAGCAGCATAACCACAAGGAAGAGAACATTCTCTATCCGATCATGGATCAGATACTGTCAGGGGAACAGGAAGAACTCTTTAAACGCATGCAGGCTGTTTAACCACGATGCCGGAACTATCATGGTGACAGAAATTGTAGCGAGCGGCTTTGGGGTGGAGGAGGCCGGAGCACAGTGCCCGCAGCATACATTGCAGTATGTGAGGAGCGCGAGCACCGCCCGACTCCGCCCCGGAGCCGCGCAGTAGATTTATGGCACCATGTATCGACGTACGCGGCCTGCCTCCGCCGGAGCCTTTCGAGAATGTCATCCGTGCGCTGCAACCGCTTTCCGGCGAAGACACCCTGAAGGTGCTTATCCACCGAGAACCTTTTCCGCTCTATGAAATGTTGCGCGGCGCGGGCTATGCGTGGCAAACCACCGCACTCCCGAATGGCGATTTTGAAATCCTGATCACCCGCACCGCATGAAAATAGCCTCACTCAGCACCGATCAGGCTCCGCCGATCAGCGTGCCACTGCGTTTTTTTGCGATGGCACCTGTTTTTCTAATACTGGCCGCACTGTTGCTGGCAACAGCCGAGGGCAACCCGTTTGCGGATCTGCGTTCCCCGGCACAGATTGCCGCCACGCACCACATCACCCTCGGATTCATGGCGATGGTCATGCTGGGTGCCATCCAGCAATTGCTGCCGGTAGTGATCGGCAGCACGATGCCCGCATCCAAATGGGTAGCATGGCTCACCTTTCTGCCGCTGATAGCGGGGGTGTTATCGCTGTCCGCCGGTTTTATGTTGGGCAATCCGGGATTGCTCAATCTTTCTTGGCCGCTACTGGGATTTACTTTTCTGGTATTCATCGTTGCCAGCTTAACCAGCATCGTGCGGGCCACCGCACAAAATGCGACCAAAACCGCCCTATTGCTGTCCATCCTTTCGCTCGCGGGTGCCGTTGTGTTCGGCGTGTTGCTAGCCAGAGGTTACGCCGCCGGCTTGCCGATTCCCTATGCCAAGCTGGCGGCAGCCCATATCAGCTTGGCCTTGGGTGGATGGGTGCTGCTGCTGGCTATCGGCGTGTCTTACCAGGTTGTACCGATGTTCCAGCTTACCCCGAATTATCCCAAATGGCTGACAGGAGGCTTGGCTCCCGCGATTTTTGCCGCCCTACTGTTGAATCTGGCGCTGCTCCTGCCCGAATCAATGCCAAGCTGGACCGGGTTCATCGCGGAAATCATCTTCTGGTCATTGGCCTGCTGTTTTGCAGTGGTCACGCTCAGGCTGCAAAATCAGCGCCGCCGCCGCGTTCCAGATGCGCCGTTAAGCTTCTTCCGGCTGGGCATGCTCTCGCTGCTGATCACCGCATTATTTTCTATGGCCGCGCTGGCCTTGCCCCCGCTAAGCGATCTTCTCAGGACACTATCCGCTCTGGCTTTTTTGCTGGGTTTCGCGCTATCCATGATCCAGGGCATGCTTTATAAAATCGTCCCATTCCTGGTCTGGTTCCATCTGTTTCGCGGCGGGATAACCAGCGGCATTCCAAACATGAAAAACATCATCCCGGAACCCTGGATGTGGCGGCATTTGTGGCTGCACGGCGGCACGCTGCTGGCGGCATCGTTGGCGTTCTGGTGGAAGGTGGCGGCATGGCTGGTGGCGCTCGGACTGCTGCTGCAAGGAGCATTGCTGGGCTACGCCGTCTTTACCGCCATCGTGGTTTACCGACGCACCCTACGGAAAATTGAACAAACATCTCCCTGAGGTTTTTTATGAGTTTCATGTTGCTCAAACACATCCACACTTCCTGCGCGGCCATCAGCTTCGTGCTGTTCTTTTTGCGCGGCATCTGGAGTTTTAATGGCTCGCCCATTATGCGGCAGCACTGGGTCAAGATTGTGCCGCACATCGTGGATACACTGCTGCTTGCCAGCGCGCTGGGGCTGGTTATTACCATCCAGCAATACCCCTTCATAGATGCGTGGCTGACCGCCAAATTTTTCGGCCTGGTAATGTATATTTTGCTGGGTTCCATCGCGCTAAAACACGGCCGGAACAAAGCCATCCGCATTTCCGCATGGCTGGCGGCGCTAGCGGTGTTCGCCTACATCGTGCTGGTCGCCGTAAAACATAACCCATTGCCGTTCATTCATTGAGGATCACAATATGATTTCATTTGCATCCGGCGAAGCCGCACCCAGCTTCGATCACCCGCTGGAAATGCTGCACGCCTGTCACGGCAAGATCAAGCGGCAACTCGAAACCCTGCAAAAACTGTCCGCCCACTTGCCCGAGCATGGCTGCGACAAGCAATCTCAACAAGCCGCGCAAAGCATCCTGCGCTACTTCGATACTTCCGGGCAGTTTCACCATCAGGATGAAGAAGAAAATCTATTTCCCACCCTGCTTACCATGAACGCCCCGGATAAGAAACAAATAGAAACTCTGATCAGCCGCCTGCTCGCACAACATGTAATCATGTTCGCCGCTTGGGACGATACACGGGCGGTATTGGCGAAGCTTGCCGAAGGAGTAAATGCCCAGCTACCCGAAGCACTGGTTGAAAAATTGATCGGCACCTACACCGAACACATCCACTTTGAAGAAACCGAACTGCTACCGCTTTCCGCGCGCCTGCTCAACCCGCAACAAATAATGCAACTAGGCAAATGCATGGCGAAGCGGCGCGGCGTGAAATTTCCGGCGACACCGGCTGGCTGATTTCTCCTGCTTCGGTCAGTTTCATGGCAAATAAAATGAGGTCACCATAGAGACCCCCACATTAAATTAGGCAGCCATACTGTGACCATGTTATACATCTATTTGTTTGGTTTGGCGGGGCTTGTCGTTGGAGCCATAGCCATCTTGCGCACCTATTGCGAGGGTTTCGGCTGTATGGGACTGGCTGTTCTGTGGCTAATTTGGAGCGCAGCCTATATCGTTTTGTTTATTCTCGGTTTTTTTGTTCTTGGCAAGGCAAAACGCCTAGCCACCAACCCCAAGTTGCCCAAACAATCTCTTCTGGCTCAAGCGACACTCGGACTCTTACTACTTGGTTACTGGGCAGCAAAAAATGTGACCTAATCCGGCAATCAAGAGGGACTGCGCAAAAGCGCGCAACCCCTCACTTTTAAGTTCATTGGCGCGCACGCGCAGTACGATGCCATCAATATCGAAACCATAGAATTGGAGTAATAATTACGAAGATCTATAGTGGACCCGGTTTTCAAGACAGTAGTTTAAGCTGTGCGCTGTCATAAGGGATGAGGCGAAATGAGCGAAGCGAAACAGCGTAAGGTACACACACCTGATTTCAAGGCGAAGG
>CAIZNF010000548.1 GCA_903934275.1 uncultured Nitrosomonadales bacterium | reverse complement strand
GTCTGCATGAAACCGCGCAGTTATTGAGAAGTGGAGGTTTTCTGGCAAACACTAGTTATGTCGGCGGATTGGTAGGAATACAATGGGGCGGAGTGGTCAGCAACAGCTTTTGGAACACCACGACATCGCTCCAGGGCACATCCGCAGGCGGCACCGGCCTCACCACCGCCGCGATGCAAACCGCAGCCAATTTCACCGGCTTCGTTTTCACCACTACCCCTGGTGCGACGGGCAACAACTGGGTCATGGTTGACGCCGATGGCACCTTGAATAATGCCGCCGGTGCGGCGGGCGCGACGTACCCGATGCTGGCTTCCGAATACTCGACCACGATCAACAACGCGCACCAGTTGCAGTTGATGGAAATGGCGCCTGCCGCGAGCTATACGCTGGGCAGTAACATCGACGCTTCCAAAACCGCCAACAGCACGGATGTTTGGGGCAGTTCGGGGTTTGTTCCGGTCGGAAATGCAACCACCAAATTCACCGGTATGTTTGACGGGCTGGGGCACACCGTTAGCAATCTTTACATCAATTTGCCGACAACAAATTTTGTCGGGCTGTTTGGATACACGGATACGGGCTCTGTGATTCAGAACGTGGGCTTGGTCGGCGGTAGCGTGAGCGGACTTGGCTACGTCGGCGGGCTGGTGGGAGGCAACAAGAGTACGGTCAGCAGCAGCTACGCCACTGGCAGTGTGAGCGGGGATCGCCATGGCGGCGGGCTGGCGGGGCAAAACTACGGCGGCACGGTCAACAACAGTTACGCCACGGGCAACGTGAACGTGAGTGGAGCCAATGATGCCATCGGCGGCGGGCTGGTGGGGCAAAGCAGCGGCACGATCAGCAACAGTTACGCCACGGGCAGCGTGAGCGTGATCGCAGGTGGCTCCGCATCGAGCGGCGGGCTGGTGGGGCAAAGCAGCGGCACGGTCAACAACAGTTACGCCACGGGCAGCGTGACCGGGAGTGGCACCTCCTGGGGCGCCGCTGTCGGCGGGTTGGAGGGGTCCAACGGCTTCGGCGGCACGATCAGCAACAGCTACTGGAATAGCAGCGTCAATGCGACTGGTATTGGCTCCCAAGGCGGTACATTAACTGGCACAGTGAGCGGCCTCACCACCGCTGCGATGATGCAACTCTCCAGCTTCACCAGCTGGAACACCGCCACCCCCAACACCATCGCCAACACCGGCGGCAGCGGCGCTGTGTGGCGCATCTACGAAGGCCACACCGCGCCCTTGCTCACCAGCTTCCTGACCCCCTTGACGCTCACCGGCGCGCCGGATGCTTCCCTGACCTACAACGGCGCAGCCCAAAGCGGCGCGGCCTTCACTCTCATCGCCAACGTGTTGGGCGCAGCCGCCACCGGAACCAACGCGGGTTTTTACAACGGCTATTATTCGGCACAGCAAGGCTACGACCTCAGCGGCGGAAACCTGACCATCAATCCCGCGAACCTTTCTGTCACCGGTATTGCCGCCTCGAACAAAACGTATAACGGCACCACGGCGGCGACCCTGACCGGCACGGCAATCGTTGCCGCGCTGGGTGGCGACCTGGTCACCGTGGGCGGCACCGGCAGCGGCACATTCGCCGACAGAAACGTCGGCACCGGCAAGGCCGTCACCGTCACCGGCTACACGTTGGGCGGCGCATCGGCAGGCAACTACACCATCGTGCAACCCGCCGGTGTAACGGCCAACATCACCCAACTCGCCAGCGTCGCATGGTCGGGCGGGGCGACCGGCAACTGGTCGAGTGCCGCCAACTGGGCGGGCGGTGCTGTTCCCGATGGAGCCAACGTCGCGGCGGTCACAATCGCCGCAGGCAAGACCGTGACTTACGACAGCGGCGTGACAGGCACCACCACGCTGACCAATAGTGGCGGCTTGGCGATGGCGGCGGGCACGCTCTCGCTGGGCGGCAACAGCAGCATCAGCGCCTTCAGCATGAGCGGCGGCACCTTGAACGTCACCGCCGGAACTACAACTCTCACCAACGCCGCGATCACCGCCGGAACGCTAGGGCTTTCCGGCACCGGCACGCTGAACATGGCGGGGGCTTGGAGCAACGCCGGAACATTCAATGTCGCGGCGGGTACGGTTAATCTGGGCGGGACGTTTAGTACGGCAGGGCTGGGAACTTTTACACGCACGGGTGGTAGTGTGAATCTCACCGGTGTTTTGACCAACACGGGTAATACTCTGGACGTTGGCGTTGCGAAGTTTGGCACAGGTGGGCTGACCTCTTTCAGCGGCGGCATAACGGGCGGCACGGTATTGAGTACGAATGCCACGCCCACGCTGACCAGCAGCAGCGCCATATTGGATGGGGTAATCATTGGAGGCACAGCGTTGACCACCAGCGGTGATCTCTGGATACGCCACGGCCTCACCTTAGCCCGTCATTCCCGTGAAAACGGGAATCCAGCGAGAGAAAGAATTCCGCGAAGCGGACAAAATTGCGGTGTTGATGTTGGTGTTGTCCCGCTTCGCGGGGGTTTTTGATTGACTGGATCCCCGCTTTCGCGAGGATGACGGTGGGGGGGGGAATGACGGGGTGGGCGGAATGACGGGGTGGTGGGGTGATTGTGGCGGATGCCGCCGTACCGGTAGCTGCACCTGTTGCGCAAGTGCCGATGCCGGTTTGCAAATGATGGGGGTAATCTGAATGAGCCCGACCTACATTTTTGGTTCCGGCTCGTCCGGCTTAGATTATTTGCATTTCCGTCTGAAATTTAAATCACTCATCGTCAAACACCACATCGCCTTCCGCAATCTTGTCTCCCATTTGCAGGTTTTTGAAATCAAACAGGTTGCCGTCCAGCAGGTGTGAAGGTTTTATATTTTGCATCGCGGTGAAGATGGTCTGGTTGCGCCCCGGATATTCCAGCTCCCATGCAGCGAGCATTTTTTTGATATTTTTGCGCTGCATATTTTCCTGCGAGCCGCATAAATTGCACGGGATGAGCGGGAATTCCATGCCGCGCGCATAGCGGGCGATGTCCTTTTCCATGCAATAGGCCAGCGGGCGGATCACGATGTGGTCGCCTTTGTCGGTGACCAGTTTGGGTGGCATGGCCTTGAGTTTGCCCCCGAAAAAAATATTCAGGAACAGCGTCTCGATCATGTCGTCGCGATGATGTCCCAGCGCGATTTTATTGGCACCTAGCTCCTGCGCCACGCGGTAAATGATGCCGCGCCGTAGCCGTGAACACAGCGAACAGGTGGTTTTTCCTTCGGGGATTTTCTCCTTGACGATGGAATAGGTATCCTGGTTTTCGATGTGATATTCGATGCCAAGAGACTTCAGGTAATTTGGCAGCACTTCGGCGGGGAACCCCGGCTGTTTCTGGTCGAGATTCATCGCGACGATGCGGAAATCAATCGGCGCGCGTTTGCGCATGGTGAGCAGGACATCGAGCAAAGTGTATGAATCCTTGCCGCCGGACAGGCACACCATCACGCTGTCGCCGTTCTCGATCATATTGAAGTCGGCGATGGCCTTGCCGACCTGATGTTCGATCCGCCCCTTGAGGCGGTTGAAATTGGTGGAGTGGCGCTCGAAATGGACCGCCTGAGTGTCTGTGGCGGCGCATTGCTGCGTTGCGGGGTGCTCGCTCGGTCGCCTATCCAATTGATATGTCTCGGTCGCCGCGCGCCCCGCGCCTTGCACTGCATCCGCCTCGCCGACTCCTGCGGTCATTTCTTTTACAATCTCGCTCATATCAATTTTCACTAAATGTTAATACTTCTGCCGCCATCGACGGCGATGATCTGCCCGGTAACATAAGGCGCATCCTGAATCAGGAAGGCTACGGTTCTGGCGATGTCGTCCGGTTCGCCTTCGCGCTTGAGCAACGTGTGTGCGACAATTTTGCGGCGTTGCTCCTCGTTCATCCAAGCCGTATTTTCCGGCCACATGATGACTCCCGGTGCGATGGCGTTAACGCGCACCTGCGGTGCCATTTCCTGCGCCAACGCGCGGGTCAGCGCGGCCAGCCCAGCCTTGGCGACGCTGTACAACAGATGCCCGCGCATCGGGCGTTCGGCATGAATGTCCGCGATGTTCACGATGCAGCCATGATGGAGGCGCAATTCGGTCGCTGCCGCTTGCGCGAGAAACAGCGGGGCGCGCAGGTTGGTACCGAGCAGATCATTCCACTGTTGTTCATTCACCTCCGCCAGCGGCGTGGCATAAAAACTGGAAGCGTTGTTGACCAGCGCATCCAGCCGCCCGAATTTTTCGACAACCCCATGCACCAGTTGCGGCAACGCATTTAGGTCGAGCAAGTCAGACTGGAGCGCGGCGGCGCTTTCCGGGCGCAGTGCATTCAGCTCGTCGCGCAACGCCAGAGCCTCCTGTTCGGAGCTGCGATAATGCACAGCGAGTGAAGCCCCCGCCGCGTGCAGGCGACGGCAAATTGCCGCGCCGACCCGCTTCGCGCCCCCAGTCACCAATACCACTTTGCCTTGCATCGCACTCTCCACTACACTTCCTGTCGTTGTAGGTCGGGCTATGCCCGACAGTCATTATCCCGGCGGGCTTAGCCCGCCCTACATTGCCTTTTTTCCGGATGAATTATACCTGACCATGACCGCACCTCTGCCCACACCTCTGCCCACACCCGGCCCGGAAGCCGCACAACACAGCGCCCAGTTATGTGAATTCATCCGTCACGACATTGCTGAACAGGGCGGCTGGATTCCGTTTGCGCGCTACATGGAGCTGGCCCTGTACGCGCCTGCGTTGGGCTATTACACCGCCGGGGCGCACAAGCTCGGCGCAGCGGGCGATTTCGTCACCGCGCCTGAATTGTCGCCATTATTCGGGCGCACTCTAGCGCGGCAGGTGGCGGAAATTATGGCTTCCAGCGCACCGCATATTCTGGAGCTGGGCGCGGGCAGCGGCAAGCTGGCGGCGGATATGCTCGGCGAACTGGAACGGATCGGCAGCCTGCCAGACAGCTATGCGATTCTTGAGGTGAGCGCCGACTTGCGCGCGCGCCAGAAAACTTTATTGAAAGTGCGCCTGCCTCACTTGATAAATCGGGTGCATTGGCTGGACGCGCTGCCGGAAAAATTCAGCGGTGCAATCATCGCCAACGAAGTGCTCGACGCATTGCCGGTGCATCTGGTGCATTGGTGTGCAGATCGGGATTCATCCCGACAAAGCTGCGATGTCGGGATGAATCCCGACCTACAAAACCACGGGTGTGCAATCTATGAGCGCGGCGTGGCCATCGGCGACAACGGTTTCGGCGTTAACAATTTTATCTGGCAGGAGCGCGCCATCGGCGCTGCCGCGCTGCTGCATGCCGCGCAGCAGATCGTCGTGCCGGACGATTACGTCAGTGAAATCTGCCTCGCCGCGCGCGGCCTGGTCAACAGCCTGGCAAGCTGCATGGATCAAGGCGTGCTGCTGTTCATCGACTACGGTTTCGGCGCGCGCGAGTTCTATCATCCGCAGCGTAGCAGCGGTACGCTGATGTGCCACTACCGCCACCATGCGCACGACGATCCGTTTTTTCTACCCGGTTTGCAGGATATCACCGCGCATGTAAATTTCACCGATATCGCGGAATGCGGCATTGATGCTGGGCTGGAGCTGCTGGGCTACACCTCGCAGGCATTTTTTCTGATCAACTGCGGCATCACCGAATTGATAAAGGACACCTCGCCGGAAAACTTGCGCGACTATCTGCCGCTTTCGGCGCAATTGCAGAAACTCACCAGCCCGGCGGAGATGGGCGAGTTGTTCAAGGTGATTGCATTGGGAAAGAAAATGGCGAATCCGCTGGCAGGATTCGGTCATGGTGACATGACGCGTTCCTTGTAATTTCATTACAGTCACTGCCAGTCAAATGATGTCAAAATTTGTGAAGCTTTTAGCCGGGCACCCGCGTGACAAAAATTCTGATACACAGCCAATCAACCAACCGTAGGAGCGGTCTC
>CAIZNF010000547.1 GCA_903934275.1 uncultured Nitrosomonadales bacterium | reverse complement strand
CCGTTAAATTGGTTTGATCGATCTTCGATGTGTCCGGCCGAATTACAACGTCCGCGCCCGACAATTCGTGCCTATTGATGGCTTGGCTCGTAATATCGAAAGCTTGCAACAATTCATCATACCTGTCCTCAATTTTGTTATTTTTAGGGTTGCTTGAAATATCCACGGCAATGACGAAATCGGCACCGAGCGAACGTGCCACGCTAACCGGTACAGGGCTTGTCAAGCCGCCGTCCACGTAGTAGCGAGTATTTATGAGAACTGGCTTGAATACATAAGGTACAGCACTGGATGCATGTACGGCCATGCCGGTGTTGCCAGTGCGGAACACCACCGTTTCACCACTATGCAGGTCGGTTGCAACCGCCGCAAATTTACGCCCGAGTTTTTCCATCGGGTAATCATGTACGTTGCGATTGATAAATTTCTCCAGTGCTTCGCCCTCGATAGGGTTCAAGAACAATGCAGCCTTCATTGCAAACGAATTATTCAGTAATGCAGTCGAGTTATTAAGGTTGAGCCAACTCAAGTCAATGACCTGTTTTTCTTCCATCTGCATGAACAACTCCTGCAATTCAAAGCCGCTGTAACCTCTGGCATACAATGCACCAACCATTGCCCCAACACTGGTGCCAACGATGATGTCCGGTATGATGCCTTGTGCTTCCAGTCCTTTGATTACCCCGATATGTGCAAATCCGCGTGTCCCTCCGCCGCCCAAGACCAATGCAACTTTCGGCGGTGGTCTCACCACGGATGGGGGAACGGGCGTAATAACTTGATTGTTAACATCGGGTTGCTTGGGTACCGTGCTGCAAGCAGCAAACAGCAATGCCGATAGCGTAACAAGCAACCATCGGTTGAGGTGTGTAAAACAACCCTGCAATGAAAATGAGGGCATGGTGGCATCAACGACTTGCATAAGTTGTTTTTAGACTCACCTCTGTTTTTTCGTCTGACTGCAGGCGAGTTTCATGTTACCAGCTTTTCACTTTATTGCGGATGAGCCAGTCGTTCAGAGGGCGATGCTGAGCATCTCCTAATGGCACACAGCGACACTTCGCCCCTCGATACTCACCGCCAGATAGCGGTCAGTGACATTTCACTTAGACAGCTTGCCCCATTGCGGTCGTTCAAAATACCATGCTTCGGCGACACCGTATTCAATGAATAACCTCACCCGGTGGAATGCCAATAACCGACTCTATTCCTTCTTCATCAATAGTTTTTAGAGCTTCATCCAGTGCTTCTCTGTCGCTCTGAAATGGTTCATTCCAAACGGTAGAGTTCCAGTGTTCATCAACCACCTCCAATAACCAGCCACCTTCACCGTCTTCGTATATCCCGATTTGCACTGTTTTTCCATCTCGAGTTAGTGATTGTTCGAGCGGTGAGTGTTTTGGACTTTGATCGTCGTCAGTCATTTCTAATTTCCAATAACTTTGAGGTTGAAGTTGTGATGATGCTAGCATTTTAACTCAGAAAGAATTGCAATTTCCCGGGGAAGGGGGATGCCTATCAGATCATCATATTTGGCGACGAATTGTGTCTTTCGGCAGGCTGTACTGGGTATCCGGTTCTGGCACACACCGCTCCTTCAAGCAGCTCAAATGCTAGCGACAAAGCTGCCCCTCAAATTTCTCTGCCAAGTCATTCCGGTCAATCACTTGAATGACACTATACCCTTGCATGGCTGGTATGCACTCGGCATCGCCCCCCCCCCTACAGCGTCAACTGATTAAACTCATCATCTTCTTGCCCTTCAAGCGGTCAAGCCATTGAAGCGCTGCCTTGCCACGCCCGACGGTCTCCAACCTCACCATCCCGTCAGGCTTTACCGAAATGTCGGTTTTGAGCCGCCGCCCGCGAATGTAGTCTCCCCTGAAATGCAGCTCGCCGCGAACGAAACTAAAGCACTCCAGAAAATCAATCAGCGTGATCTGGTCGTCTTCTTGATAATCGATTTCGGATGCGCCTCTTGGTCTAGCGTCGGCGAACGAGAGAGCCGCGAGCACAAAGCAGAATCCGAGCCCACCCCACTCCACATCGTTCGAGTCTTCCTCCTCTTCCCCGAGGCGCAGATCAATCCGAACGCCAAACTCAGCATCATCAGGGCCGGGCAATACCTGCGTGTCGAGAATCCTGAACTCGACGAGCGATCCATTTTCGATAAGGTGCATGCCAGCAGATATGTCCCCAGGTGTCATTCGTGCTGTCAATTTCTTTCCTTCCAATAGATCAAAAAGGACAATCAAGATAATCCATTTTTTGCCGCCGCCGCATCCCTTTTATCCAAGCTTTAAGCTTCTTAATGTCTTGGAATGCAAGCAGATCGCTTTTTAATTCGCGAATGGCCTGTTGAATACCGACGATTTCGGCGGCGAGGTTACGCATAATGGTGCTTGGTGTCAGCCGTTCGAAGGGTGATATGCCAAATTGCGATTTGAACATATCCTCGGTGATAAAGATTTCGTGTTCCAGCTCGCTGAGCTGTTCTTTCAAGATTTTGTTGTAGTGTTTCAGCCGACCTGAGGTAATGCTGTTGATAGTGGTCTGGTCTATGCGCTCTAGCTCCAGTTGCAGCTCCAACAGTAGCAACAAATTTTTCTTGTCATAGGCTTGGTTAATGCGTTGCATCAGGAGCGTTTTTCTTTCGCGTTCCTGTGGGTCGGGTTCGCGGTCTGGGTGCAAGGCACTGACCAGCTTGCGGTACAACTCGCGGATGGACTGGCTGGTTTGCTGCTCCTCGGCCTGCTGCTGCGACTCTTTGGCTATTTGCTTGGCCGTCTTTTTTCGCTTTGCCTGACGCTCCTCGTACTCCTGCCGTTCAGCTTCGAATTGTGTCTGCTGTTCATGCATGTGCGCCTGAGCCCGCTTGAATAATTCTTCCGGAGAGTTCATGTCCAGATCGTCACCCAATTCAACACCCATCACGTCCTCCAGCATGGATTTCAGGCCATTCATTGAAGCCGCAGCCTCCTTATCAAAGTCGGAACCGCTGTGTTTGTTGTAGATGTTTTTCAATTCTTCATCATTAAGTTCTGCTGCGAGGTTACAGGCCATCCTGCTAATCAGGTCATGGATCATGCTGCGCTCGGGCGAAGTAAGCCCTTTTTGATCACTGGCACGATCCAGGAAATGCACTAACTCGATTTGTATTTCCTGAGAAGTTTCGACCAGCGGGATAAATTCGCTGGCGTATTTCTTCTGGTAAGCCGGAATAATCTCTTGCCAAGCTGCAAGGGTGGCGCGCTTCTCATCAATCTTCTTGATCAGGGTGTTGAACGCTTTTTGTTCTTTGGAGAGATGGGGATGATCTTTGCCAGTGACGATACTAATGGCTTTGGTCTGAGTCTTGAGCATGATGGCCGCGATATTATGCGTGTGGCTGGCCATGATAACTCTTCTCTACCATGCTTTTGAGTTTCTGACTTGGATGAAAAGTCACCACGCGCCGTGCGGCAATCGGAATGTCCTCGCCCGTTTTAGGATTGCGCCCTGGACGTTGAAGCTTGTCGCGCAACTGGAAGTTGCCAAAGCCGGATAACTTAACGCTTTCACCCCGTTCAAGCTGGACGCGGATTTCCTCAAAAAACGATCCGGCCATATCTTTGGCTTCACGCTTGTTCAGGCCAACTTTTTCAAACAATAAATCTGCGAGTTCAGCTTTCGTCAACGTCATGCTTTTTCCTATTTACAAAATTGAAACCGGGTTTTATATTTTACTCCTGCGGCAGCTAAACATGCTAACTCGGTATGACAATGCAGGGGAAGTT
>CAIZNF010000546.1 GCA_903934275.1 uncultured Nitrosomonadales bacterium | reverse complement strand
GTCTGCATGAAACCGCGCAGTTATTGAGAAGTGGAGGTTTTCTGGCAAACACTATTTATCTAAATCGACGTTGGTGGGTGTAGAGGCTGGCGTGGCAGCCCCCGTGCCTACGGCGGCCACATAAGCCGCAGCATTTACACGGTTGGCATTAATCCGGTCTGCCATATCCTTCAACAGGATCAGCGCCTGCGAGCGCTGGTAGGCTTCCATCTGCGAAGTCATGGCTCTGCCCTGCAACCCGGCCAACCCCAGCAAACCGATCATCAGAATGATGATCGTGACCAATATCTCGATCATGCTGGAGCCCATATTTTTCTGGTATGCAATCATTAACAAGCCGCCTTTTTGGCACGCGGCATACCGCTTAATTCAATCTGAATGCAGCGAATATTCGAAGTTGCCCCTGTCGAAGCATCAATTTGAAAGGATGCCGCTGGGGATGCCCTGCCGGTTCTTGCATAAACTACGCTGCCTGCCCCACCGGGGACTATGGACACACCCTTCAGCGCTGCCTGTGACCTGATGGACTCACCGCTGGCCGAAGTTATCGTCCAACCTTGATCCCAGTCGCCCGCAACTAACGGAGCCACCGTGACATTAGCGTTGCGCTTGATGGCCTCGCTTCTTGCCAGACTGAGGTTGGAAAACAATTCAAAACTCGCATTTTTTACCTGCTGACTTTGGGTCAGCGACTGAAAGCTGGGCACGGCAATGGCCGCCAGGATACCCGCCACCGCCAGAACAATCAGCAGTTCGGGGAGGGTGAAGCCGGATTCAGTGTGCCGCCGGGAACTCATCTCATGCCTACCACTTATCGGCAGGGCCTTTGATGCCGTCGCTGGTCAAAGTCAACTCTCCATCAGCTGCCTGCTGGGCGCTGGTCGGAGTGGCGGTGATGGTGAAAGTCGGCGGTGGGGAACTCACGGCGATTATAATATTGGCGATGGGGTAATGTTTGCTGACATCGGTGGGAGGTGTCATACCGAGTGTGGCCAGGTCGGCCGCATAAGAACGCGCATCGAGCAGATATTGCTTCTCGCGGTTTGCCACATCCACCATGAAAGCTTGCGCAGCGGCACGATTTCCCTTGACCACATAGCTCTGGTAGCTGGGAATCGCGACCGCAGCAAGAATGCCGACAATCACTGCGACAATCATCAATTCAATCAGACTGAAACCTTTTTGTGTTTGCATCGTGTTCTCCTTAGGGGGCATGGTCCGACACTCGTTGCGGTGACCTGCGCAATCAACTGCAAGAATAGTATTCTTCACAGGCAAAGAGTGCTGTCAGTGTTTGTCTGATTCTTGTGTAGGGGGCGTGGAAATTTTGCCGTCAGTGTTTGGCTGACAGGGCGAAAATGCTTTATCCGGGTGTACGCTGTGGCGGAGTGAAGCTGGTTCGGCGGGTGCAAATCACAGTCGGCAAAATCGCTACGGGCGGAAATAAGCGGAGCGGAAAGGCGTTGGCTGATAAAACAAGTTTCAAGCTTCCAGAACATATGCGCCTCCTGCCTTTTTGGCATTCTTCATAATTCCCGTTGCATGGGCTAAGATC
>CAIZNF010000545.1 GCA_903934275.1 uncultured Nitrosomonadales bacterium | reverse complement strand
GGAAACTTTTGGCGATACGCGCGTACTCTCCAGCCCAAAAGTGATGGCACTAAACAATCAGGCTGCATTACTTAAAGTGGTAGATAACATTGTTTACTTTAAAGTCACCGTGACCCCCGGCACGCTTGCAACCGCGACAACGCCAGGGACTTTAGCGGTCTATTCAACAAGCGTCGAGAAGGTGCCTGTAGGCGTTGTGTTGAGCGTGACCCCTCAAATCAACGCAAATGGAAATGTGTCACTCAATGTTAGGCCTACTATTTCTCGCATTATCCGCTTTGTAAATGACCCCAATCCTGATCTAAAAACTGCAGGCGTTACAAATCCTGTCCCAGAAGTGCAAGTGCGTGAGATTGAATCTCTACTGCAAGTCAGCAGCGGTCAAACCGTTGTGCTAGGGGGATTGATGCAAGACAAAGTGGCTAACAACAACAACAGCGTACCGGGGATTTCCGACCTCCCGATCGTTGGTAAGCTGTTTAAAGCGAAAGATGATATCCGCACGAAAACCGAGTTGGTCATTTTCTTGCGCCCCACCGTCATCCCTAATGCCAGCATTGAAAGCGATGAACTGAAATCCTTCAAACAATTCCTGCCCGAGCAACAACTGTCAGCCACGACCAATGAGCCTGCTAATTAAAGCTCTGCAAAAGGCAGAACAGAGCAAGGAAAAAGGAAGTGCGGCTGAGAAGCCGGCAGCCACCACCAGCTTCGCGCTGGAACTGACACCACATCATTCCGCAGCGGGGCATGATATTTCACTGGCAGAAGAAGCCGGGTTAGGCGAGCCGGTACCTGTACCTGCCAAGGCGATTGCCGCTGCTCCTGCAGCAACATCTGTCAACACCGCGCCGGAGAGATCAGCCGAACGTGCCGCGGCAGCCAATATGTTTCAAGCCAAGGATGATGCTGTGGCCGACCCTGGTGGTCGGCGAGCTTTCTTGCTTGGATTGACCGGACTTGTCTTGCTCCTGATGCTGGGCGGTGGATTTTATGTGTATCTGGAAACGCTGCAACAACCCGAACTTGTTGTTGCCGTGCGGCCACCGCAACCCATCAAACCTGCTGAAGCAGCAACAGCGCCGGCTCTTCCGGTACAGGAAACACCGGATGCAACCACCCCGAGTGAACCAAACGCAGAGAAACCAGCAGAGCTGCCGATTGCACCAGTTGAACCAAGCAAGCCTGCAGTCGCCGCCACTCCTTCTGCCGCACCAGTAGAGAAAAAAACTACCCCTGAAATTGAAGCCATCAAGATTACCAAAAGTCGCAAGTCAGAACCGGCCATCAGTGCCAATGGATTGGCTGCCTACCAGGCTTTCATGGCGGGCGATGATGCTGCGGCAGGACGTCTCTATCGCCAGTTACTGCAGGCGGAACCACGAAATGTCGATGCGCTGCTGGGACTGGCAGCCGTGGCTGCCCGGCAGGAAAATATGGACGAAGCTGCCCGGCACTACGCCCACGCACTGGAACTGGAGCCAAGAAACAGCGTTGCACAAGCGGGCCTGATTGCACTGATGAGCCAGACCGACCCAGTCGCGGCGGAAAGCCGTCTGAAATCACTTTTGACGCAGCAACCCGATGCGGCTTACCTGCATGCCGCGCTTGGCGGAGTTTATGCGGAGCAAAACCAATGGCCAAGTGCGCAACTGTCTTATTTCCAGGCATTCCGTCTCGATTCGACCAACGCTGAGCATGCCTACAACCTTGCCATCAGTCTGGATCAGATGGCTAAACGCGATCTGGCACTGGATTATTACCAGCGTACGCTCGACCTTCTACCCAAACTGGGCGGCAGTATCGACCGCGCTGCGCTCGAATCGCGTATCAATCAGTTACGGTCCGCGCTCACCAAATAGTCTAAATTGAGCGCCACCGAAATTATCACGGCGCTACAAGCGCGGTTTCCTCCGGAACGGATATTGACTGACCCGGTGGATTGTTATGCTTACGCCTATGACAACTCTCGCAATTTCCGCGCACCTGTAGCGGTCGTTTTTCCTCTCACTGCCGAGGAAGTGCAGTCCGCAGTCCAGCTATGCAATCAACATCAAATACCGCTGGTTCCACGCGGACGCGGCACCGGTACGGCGGGTGGCAGCGTGCCTGAACAGGGTGGTGTTGCATTATCACTCGAGCGCATGAACCGTATCCTGAAACTGGACCCGGCAAATCGCATGGCGATTATCGAGCCCGGCGTACTCAATCAGGATTTGCAGGATGCCTTGAAACCGCTGGGATTTTTCTGGCCGCCTGATCCTTCCAGCGCACCTTATTGCAGCGTGGGCGGCAATCTCGCCACCTGCGCCGCTGGTCCGCATGCGGTGAAATATGGCGTAGCGCGCGACCATGTGCTGGGCCTGAAAGCCGTGACTGGCAAAGGCGAACTCATCAAAACGGGCTGCCATACGACGAAGGGC
>CAIZNF010000544.1 GCA_903934275.1 uncultured Nitrosomonadales bacterium | reverse complement strand
TGCTTCCGGTCGCGCTTCATTTCGGTTTCGATAGCGCAACTGTCGAGCACCAGGCTGTCCCGAACTGCTTTGCTCATGAAGCCGGCGAACGGGTCGCGCCTGAGCTTCTTGCGCTCCCGAGGGTTGAACTCCCAACCGCAGTTGCTGATGAAGCGGTTCAACTCCTTGATGGATTCTTGCTCGGTTGTGCTGATCTGGTGGTCTTTGTCGATGTGCTTGACGGTGAAGCCCAGCCCGCTACCGCCTTCCTGCACCCGACAGAAGCGCTGCACTTGCCTTATGCGGGTCATTATCACGGCGTTAAGCACGGGCGTTTGATCCACCATCGCCCGTAGCGCCTCGAAATTCATCGCCGACGGCTTCTCCCAATACTCGCCTTGCAGGCCAAGCTGGCGGTCGTCAAGGCGGACAGACTGCATGCCCGGCTTGCCTTGATTCGATCCGGGGAACGGGACGATGTTTTGCGAGATTGACTTTTGGAAGGGGTCGAATTCCGACGCCTCCATCATTTGCGCGATTACCTCGGCAGACAGTACCTGCGTAGGCATGTGGCCGGCTTGAAGTTCAGCAAGGGCGTCGGTGCGCTCATCTTGGGGGGCGTCGGATCGGAACGCGACGCTGCGGGCGTGATCGGTAGTCATGCGGCAATGGTGCCGTCACGACCTTCCTGCGCTACCTACGCCGCACTGGATTGTGAGGAACTTTCAGCGACTCTGGTATCCACGCCATAAAAATCTCGATGTTTTCAGGGTTATCAATAAACCAACGTCGTTCTGCCCCAGAAAACTTGCACCCAAGCTTTTTCGCTAAATCTTTCTCGCCAAACGGCACGTTCAGCCAAATTCTCATTCTTTCATTCCTCGATAATTCGTTTTCCATAGTTATCCCAAAGGAGAAGCACAAGGCTCTTCCTCGCTCCACCTCACTTCTTTAGATGCTGAAGTAAGACCAAGCCCGGCATGACCTGATGATTGAATTCATTACTGGGGTTGTCTCTCATTTGTCCCCAACAACTATGGCGATACCTCATCAACAGTTCGCCCGAGCCACCGTGGAGGATTCCGCGTGATCGGTGTATTCGTCGCATCCCGCCCAGTCAGGCGAACTATCTATCGCGTCGATTGCGGTTGCGCGCAGTCCAGACGTGAAAAAACCCCATCTGGTGCTGGAGCTTGTTGGCGGAGCGAAATAGGCGGAATTCAGGGAACAACGGCGGCGCAAAGCCTTTTTGCCTACTACGCTTTTGCAAGCTCCAGCCCACATGGGGCTGATACGTTGTTCCCAGTTACCACACAAGCCCGCCAAGGCTTGCGCAACAACTACAGAATGGCGTCACGACTCAGAAACTGGAAAGACTGTCAACGATTATACAGTAACTCTTGCTTAACTATATCGATGCAATCATTACGTTTTACTTACGACGCTACCCCACGGGAAGATAGTCCGGGCACCCCGGATCGGTGAAACTAACCGCCATCCCGAAGCGCTCGGAGCACATGCCGTCATCGAACGCCGAGCATTGGCCGCAAGTCCCAGCAGCGGCAATCTCTTCAGCGACCGATAGCCCGCCATCTTTCTTCGGATCAGGAATAAATATCTCGCCCGGATTGCGGCCGATCAGGACGGAAAAGGCGCGCGACAAACTATCCACTTGATCGTCCCACGTGCCGTTAGGGAAAAGGCGCATTTCAGAGACAAGCGCGTCGTTCCAGTCCGCTTTGAGCATCAGCACATTGCCGACGTTGACCTGCGCCGCGAACGGTTCAGCCCGCACTACCTTGTTGCCGCTTTCGGGGGATGATTTGACGGAGTAGCCGGCGAGCATCCGCGTCAGGTACTTGATCTGCGTCACACCGGCCTGTCCAGGATCTTGTGGAATACACGGCTTGCAGTTGAAGCCGTCGCGCTTGGTGGCGTTCAGCAGTTCGGCGTCACGCTCATCGGGACCGACCCGCACGCGCACCAAGTCAGCGATGATCAAGCGGCCGTCCGGCAGTCTCCCAAGCTTGGCGCCAGCGGTCCAGTCGCCCGTCGTTGTGCTGGCAAAGTCCCAGCCGCGTACCCATTCGATTTTGTCTATCGGTAGCGCTTCGATGACTTGCAGTTGTCCGGGCTTGAATAGTCCGCCTGTTAGCGGTGACGGGGTTTGCATATATTGGCCGGCGAACGTGTAAGGATCGGCCTTTTCCATTTGACGCAGCGTGCCTATGTCCAACTTTTCAGGCCACAACGAATCTCCCTCGTCAGTGATGGCTGTTAAACAAAGGTGTTCCCACTCTTCTCCGCTACCCCCATTAAGCAGATACCCAGTCATATCGTTTTCATGCAGGCGCTGCATAATGATGATGATTGGCGTGTCCTGACTATTTAAGCGGGACATAAAAGTGTTGTTGAAACGGCGGTTAATGCGGTCACGCATCGTGTCGCTAAAAGCATCGTCGGGCTTGATCGGATCATCAATAATCAGCGCACCGGGGAACGCATCACACGGACTTCCGGTTCCAGAACGGAAGCGTCCCATCGCCCCTGCACCAAAGCCGGTAATCGGCCCCCCGGTTGATGTGGCATACAATCCACCCCCTTTTTCAAGCCACCACTTCTTCTTTGAATCAGAGTCAGCGCGAAGCGAAGTTGGGAAAAATCGCTGGAATTCTGGCGACTTGATTACATCCCTGACAGCACTAGAGTTATCTAGCGCCAAATCGTCCGAGTACGATAGGTGAATGAATTTAGCTCCTTGGCTATTTGCCATACACCACGCGATGAACATTTTCACCGCTAGTTCTGTTTTGCCAAAACGCGGGGGCATGTTGATGATCAGCCGCTTAACATCCCCTCTAACGACACGAGTCAGCGCTTCGGCGATCCTGATATGGTGCTGCGCCACTAGGAATTTGCGGCCATACTGTGCTTTGAAGAAGTACCGCGTGAAAAACAGGAAGTTGTTAAGCAGCTTGGTCTTACACACCGCATCAGCATGCATCTTCCAAATCCTGATTTATCTGGCGCAATTGCTCTGGTGTGTACTGAATCACCGCTTGCAGCGCATTGGTGTTGTTGATTACCGTATCCGGCTGCTTGCCAACAATACTTTCCTTCGCTTTCGCCAGAGTATTTCCGCGCTTTAAATAGTCATCTTGATCTGAACATTTGTCTTTCATGGCCTGCTGCGCGTTGCTCATCAGCGCGGTGTGAATCCAGTTTACCCACCCTGAAACCTTATCAACTTCCTTCTCTACCGCGCTCACCATGCGCTCATCTTGCGTCTGCAAGGCTTGCCGATACTCAATTCCGGCGCTCACGATAGCTGCTGAGTCCTGCGCTACTCCTTTGGTAAGCTGCGCCACTTTTCCATTGCTGACTCCGTGCTTGTCGGCGATCTGGCGCTGGCTCATCCGTCCCATGCGCCAGTCAATCATGACTAGCTCAACGATAGCGGATGACAGAGGTTTAGCTGCCATATTTCACCCCTAGCCATTGTTCACATACTGCCCTTGCGACTTGCTCGGTCATCTTTGGCGGTACGCTCATGCCAATCATGTACTTGCCGATTCTGTCTGTCTTGGCGTGGTAGTCGTCGGGGAAACTTCCGATACGTTTGGCCTCGCGATATGTCAGCGAGCGCATTTCTGACCAATGGTTGTATTTGTCAGTTTGCGCTGCAAATGTTGGCGCTGGCCGGTCTTTGTGCAGCCGAACATGATTAAAAAACGACGCCTTGCCATGCAGGCGCATACAGGCCACGCCGTATGTGTCACCCGGCTTTGTTTCATTGTAAAAACGATGGTCTGTGCCTGTTGGCGCTGTTTCCAACCGCTCTGATTCTGTAATTTCCTGAACATCATTCGTTGCCTCACCGGCGCTGATCCATCGATGCGTCGGAGCCAACTTCAATGGCGGAACATCAATATCATTCCGCACGGCACAGAAGAACACCCGCTCACGTCGTTGTGGGACGCCGCAATCGGCAGCATTCAGCAGGAACAGTTGCGGCTTGTAGCCAAGTTCTTTGAATCGCGCCATCACCATCTTGGTGTAGCCCTTGGCATTGCCTAGGATCATTCCCTTCACGTTCTCGGCAATGGCTACCTTGGGGCGTAACCTGCCTACCAAGTCCAGATAGTCGAAGAACAGGTCGCTCAATACCTGCTTGGCTTGCCCTTCGCGGAAATGCTTCTCCTTGCCCCATGCTTTCTCGCGGCTTCCTGCCATGCTGAACGTCGAGCAAGGCGGCGAGCCGTCAAGAATGTCGAGCTCGAACAGTTCTGGCGGAAGATCGGAAGTCAGCAAGTCGCCAATAGGACACAGAAAGTAGTGCTTCGGATTGATGTTTAACTTGTAGTGCCATGCCATTTCTGGGTCGATGTCGTTGGCTGCAATGACTTCACAGCCTGCGCGCTTGTAGCCCATGCTAGAGCCGCCACCGCATGCAAACGTACTCATGACCTTGATGCCGTTTTTCGGAACATTGGCAAGGTCTGAAAGGTTCCAGGCACAGTCAGGTTTTTGCATCGAACTCGAATCCGCATTTAGGGCAGGTATGGCCCATTTGATAATCGTCAGGGTCTATTTCTTTGGCGCTAGATTCTGGCGCGGACAGATCGTCCTCTAAGCCCATCGCAAGAGACAGTTCCTGCGCGCTAATGCCAAGAAGCGCCATATCAAATTCTTCGAGATGCAAATCGTTCAATTCGAGTTGCAGCAATTCCTCATCCCACCCGGCATTCAGCGCCAGTTTGTTGTCGGCGATGATGTACGCTCTTTTCTGCGCTTCAGACAGATGCGACAATCGAAGGCAAGGCACCTCGGTCATCTGAAGCTTCCGAGCGGCCAGAACGCGACCGTGACCGGCGATGATGCCTTCTTGGTCGTCAATCAAAACGGGATTAGTGAATCCGAATTCGCGGACACTGGCGGCGATCTGCGCTACCTGCTCGTCTGAGTGCGTTCTGCTGTTGCGGGCGTAAGGAATCAACGCCTCAACTTGGAGAATTTCAATTTGCATGATTGGCATTACTGCAACACCCCCGCGTTTTCGGCCAACTTGCCCTCGGCTGCGGCAAGGAGGTAGTCGAGCACCACAAGCGCCGAAACGCCGCTCTGTTTTTGCTTGACCATCTCGTAGGCCAAGCGAAGGCAGGAGACGCGCTCAAGGCAGATCATGGTCTGCACGAAGCCCTGCACGCCGTCGGCTTCGATCAGGTCGGGCTCGTCGGGCATGTAGGGGATGGTTTGTTCGCAGGTCATCAGTCGCCACTCTTGCCAACGACCTTGAACAGCGAAAGCTGCCCCTTGCGCTCTTTGACGTATTGCTCGTAACGCAAGGAGAGTCCGCTGTACTTGAACTGAGCCTCAACCTTGTCTGGGTCGAACATCTTGGCAGTGCTGCGCCCCATTTCAGCGCGCCCCGGCATTTGACAGCCCAACTCACAAAGCCAGCGACTTAAAACTTTGTCGCCGTTTCTGATTTTTGTCATCCGGTAACGCTCGACAACCTGCCCTGCGGTAATGCCCCGACGCACCCCCATTTCCCGAAGCGCCAGCGTTGCATTCACGGCCTGCGGGACAACGATAGAAACCGCGTCATTAACCGCCTGTTGCGCAGAATCTTTTAAGTCGACCGACGTGTAGCCAAATTCTTTGTGGACGATAGCCTTGACCATGCCGCCAATACGCATCATCACGCTGTCGGAAATTCCTTCAATCAGCGCCGCCGGAAGGCCAGCAACCTGAAACTCGAGATAAGTCATGCGATCAAAAACTTTTGCCTGAATCTCGTAGCTGTAGCTCATCGCCATCAGACAGGCTTCACGCTTGGGGAAGGTATAGCTCGGCTGGCTGCGTCCGTATGCATCCTGATAGATCGAGGAAAAATTTCCGTGATCTTTTCCAAGAACTTCAGGGACTTTTTTCAAAAAATCTGAATGCTCTAGCTTGGCAAACCCTTTTGACGGAAACTTTGCCCCAGCGGCTTCTGCTTTCGCTTTGCGGTCTTCGTTGATGAAGTCAACGATTTCAAGGCTGGTCATCGTGGCGACGCCATTGCTACCAGGGATTAGCTTGTTCATTACTCTGCCTTTCTGCGCGCCCTCGGTTGGAAGATGTCGGGGCGAAGCGCAGAGGGCAGATTGGGCTGTTCAGGTGATCATCCTGCGCCCCGACCCTTCCTATTGTTCTGTCACGACCTGAAAGATTGCCGGTTATGCACCAACAAGAATGAGGGCTGGCGGCGCCTACCGGCATACCCATACCGCTGCTGGGTCGAAATTCGCGCTGCAAACGCGAGATGCCATCGGTAGCCCGCATTCGTCTTGGTGCTACAGCTCCAGCTACGGGAACAGTCTGCCTCACGGCATCGACGGGGATAAACCGCCTCCTGCGGATCGCCTCCTTTCGGAAGTTGCCTACGTCCATTGTCGTTTCACGACTCGCCAAACAAATCATCTTCGGCAATCTCGATTGCTTTTTTCTGCGCGGGATCGCGACGCTCAGGCGGGGCATAGCGCACGACAATCTCATCGGGGAATTCCTGCGTGCGTTCGTCGTTCTTCACGCACCGAATCCCCGCGTTGCTGCCCATCATCTTCCCGTTGCGGATAGTCTCTCCGCACACGCAGAGCGTTCTGTGCCCCCCGGCAGACTCAATCCCGCAGCGCGTACAGCGAGAGAACGGTTTGCCATCCTCTAGCGCCTTGGAAACAATTCGCCCCCCGCAAAACCCTCCATCTTCGACAGGTCGACGGCAAACATGGTCCGTCAGGCTCCAGACCAGAGTATTTATAGGTATCCGTCGAGACATAGAATCCTTTACAGAGATAGGGACAACTGATAACCAGGCCGGCGCAGCACTCCACGAACAAACCGTGCGGGCGCTTCACTACCTCTTGATGCGCGGACGAGGGCTTCCACCCACGTTGCTGCGGCAGATTGCGTGCGCGCCTGGCCTACCGCGAATAGCGTGACAGGATGGAGCACAACGACCTTAGTCAGCGTCACCCCTCCCCAGAACACATCGCTTGGCTTTGGCGGCGCCCCTTTGCCGTTCCGTCCATGCAGCACTTCGTATTCGCGGTTCTGGCAAGACACGCAGATACCCTTGGAGGCAATCAAGCGCTGTACCAGCTCGCCACAGCGGCAGCACAATGACTTTGACGGCCGAGGAACGATCTTCTCGCCCGCGTGCAGGGCGCCGAGTTCGCATCCTGTACATTTCGAGCATCCGCCCTTGTGCCGCTTAAACTGCGCGGCGCATGACGCAACTGAAAGCGTTGATCGATGATTCTCGCAATGGAAATAATTAACGCCGGGCGTTATGTCGATTTCAGTGTAAATAACCATCGCCGATCCCCTATCAGTCGATAAACAACATCACTGCAAAACAGAGGGCCATGCCAAGGGCCAAATAGCCGAGCCAACTCACCCCAGCCCCCGGCGCTTTCTCGACTCTGCCAACCAGGTGTAATCGTCGGAGCACTCGCCCGAACAGAACCGCACAAAATCAGCCACCGGATCGCCGCAGTACAGGCATTTGCCGGTAAAAGGCTGGGCATCCTTCTTCGCCCGGCGCGCTACTTCCGCCAAACTAGCGGCCAGCATTTGTTCTGCCACATAGTTCCCAACATCAACTTCGTCCATGAATCCCCCGTTAATCCCCGTATCTATTTGTCAAATAAGACAAAGATCGGCTGGTATAACTGTCCTGCGATCTCTTGCCCACTGCGATGCGAGTCTTCTCTGTTTTTTGATCCATACCCGCCCGCTTTTCCGCACAAGCCCCGTGGGACAGGTCATATTTGTTTCGCGGACGTCCGCAAACCGGGCATTTATTTTCATCAGGCGTAGCGTCTGGTGTCCTGAAACCTCTCACAGCGCCGACTCCTTCTTTCCCTTAATCTTTGCTTTGTAGTGCGCGATCAACGCCTTCAATTCATCGACCGTCCATTTTTTCGTCGTCTGGTCGGCTTCTAGTGATTCAACTTCTTCCAGTCCGATTTTTCGGATAAGCCCCAATCTGTAGTCGACCGCGCGCCCACTCCCCCATCGATTGCACTGCTTTAGCTGTCCGTGGGCATTGCGCTCGTCAAAACGCAAATGAGGGGCGCTCCCCACGCTCCGGTAATGACCGCAGTCATAAGCGCCGCCGACAGCGTCAAGCGGGAGCGGTTTGTCGCAGCAAATGCATTTGCCTCCGACATCACGAATACGTATGTAGCGGTTGAATGCCGCTTGCGCTTCCTTGAGCCACTGCGAGCGGGGCTTGATCAGTTGAATGGCGGCTTTTGTCTCCCGGCGCTCCTTTGCCGCTGCCAGTCGTGCCGCCTTGTCGCTCTTCTCCCGCGCCAGCCCGACAGCGCACAGCGGGGAGCAGGCGATCTGCATCGGGCGCGCTGGGAAGAACTCCTTGTCGCAGTACCTGCACTTCTTCGGTTTAATTATCTTCGCTGTGGCAGGGAGGATT
>CAIZNF010000543.1 GCA_903934275.1 uncultured Nitrosomonadales bacterium | reverse complement strand
CCTGCTCAAGGTGCAGATCGAAGACGCGATCAGCGCCGACGAGATTTTCACCACCCTGATGGGCGACGTGGTAGAACCGCGCCGCGCGTTCATCGAAAAAAACGCGCTGGGCGTCAAAAACTTGGACGTGTAATTTTTCCATAGAGGCGCGGTTCATCGCGCCCTTTTTTTGGTGCATGAACCAGAAAAAGTGAACGTCGCCGTGTGACTTTTAGCACAGACAGCGCGACTAAATTCTTCTACTTTGCGGCTCTCCTCACTCAATAAAAACACAACATGAAATCGAACATACTTGCCAAAATCGCCCTGCTGCTCTGGGTCGTCACGATTGCCGTCTTTGCCTGGTTTTTCATCCGCGGAAACACCACGGCGGGAACCGACGGGAGAACTGCTGTGGTATTGCAGCCTAGCGAGCGCGACTTCGTTATGAAGGAAATGCGTGGGCTGCTGGCCGCGACGCAGGAAATAACAGAGGGCGCGAGCCAGGGCGACACACAGCGCATCATCAAGGCCGCACGCAGTGCAGGTATGGCAGGCACGGCAGAAGTTAACCCGGCAATAATGACCAAACTGCCGATTGAATTCAAAAAATTAGGCTTGAGCCTACACGGCGACATGGACGAAATCGCCAAGGCTGGCGAAGCCGGCAAACCCGTGCCGGAACTGCTGAAAATGACCTCCAATGCACTGGCGAAATGCGTGGCTTGCCATTCGGCCTGGCAGATCAAAACCAGCGATTAAACTCGGATTGTAGATGCGAATTCGTTCGCACCTACGGAAATCGCATAATCTGTTGAAGTATAGGTACACGGTTCATCGCGCCCCTGCGATATCGTGTCAAACCGGCATTGACTATTTGTAATCGTTCGACTACACTTTTCATGTGCTCTCAATCAAGCGCACCGACGAATTCAATGACTGGCTCAGCGGTATTCGTGATGGCATGACACAGCGCCGCTTGGTGAAGCGTTTGCGTAAAGCCTCGCTGGGTAATCTGGGTGATGTCACACCCGTTGGCGATGGGGTGTTTGAAATGCGCGAACATTTCGGGCCGGGCTGGCGCATGTACTATATCCAGCGCGAATCGGTGTTGATTGTGATGCTGGGCGGCGACGATAAATCCACACAAGCTGCCGATATTGCAAAGGCCGTGAAGCTCGCGGCGATGATTGAGGAGTAAGCCATGACCAAGAAAATCCACATTGCAAACCTGCCCGATTTTGATGCTGCCGAGTATCTGACGGTTGTTTTGGAAGATAACGATGCATCCTTGCTGGCAGCCGCCTTGGGTGACATTGCCCGTGCGCGGGGTATGAGCGAGATCGCCAAGCAATCCGGCCTGACCCGCGAGGCTCTGTATAAGGCGCTCAGGCCGAATGCGCATCCGCGCTTTGATACGATCAGTCGCGTTTGTGCGGCGCTCGGCGTGAGGCTGGTAGCACAAGCTGTTCGTGCGTGAGCCTCCGTGGCTAACAGCCTAAGCCGGACGAGCCGGAGCCAAAAAAGCGCCACGTAGGAGCGACCTCCAGGTCGCGATTTAACGGCTCGCGGACTGGAGCCCGCTCCTACGGTGATTGGCTGCGCATCATAATTCTTGTCACGTTTTGACATCATTGGACTGTTGAATTCGTCGGCACTTTGAAATTACCAAAAATATTGACCTCTTAAAACATCGCGCTTGACACCCGCCCCGCGACTCCCATAGAGTTCGTCCCACTTGCACATCCGCCGCAACGCACACCGCACCGCACGCACGGTGCGGGGCAACCGGCAGAACCCCAGACGGGTCTTCCATAAGAGAAAATAAAGTAACACGATGATTTAATTTAATAGTAACAGTTCAGAGCACCTAAAAAAACCGTTCTATTCGGATCATAAAGTTTATCGCATGAGCGCCGATAACCACCAGCATGTTACCGCTTCCCGACCTTGATCAGCTAGACGTTGCCGCCAAAGATGCGCTGATCCGTGCGCCTTGGGATAAAGTACAGTCTCTGACCACCCAAGTGCAAACGCTGCTGACACGAGTTGCCGAACTTGAAGCCAGATCGGCCAAGGACAGCCGCAACTCCAGCAAGCCTCCGTCCTCGGACGGGCTGCGCAAGCCCAAATCACTGCGCAAAGCCGGACAAAATCCGCCCGGCGGGCAGCAAGGGCACACGGGCAACACCCTGAAGCGTGTCATGCAGCCGGACCGCACTGTCACTCATCCCTTACCGCCCACCTGTGATGCCTGCGGCAGTATCCTGCCGACGGGCGAGATAGCTACCGAAACCCGTCAGGTATTCGACCTGCCACCCGTGCGAGTAGAGGTCACCGAACACCGCATCCTCGAAGCGCGCTGCACATGCGGGAAGGCGCACCGAGGCAGCTTTCCGGCCGACGTTGCCGCAACCGCGCAATATGGCTCAAACATCAAGGCACTGGTCGTCTATTTGACCCAACACCTGTT
>CAIZNF010000542.1 GCA_903934275.1 uncultured Nitrosomonadales bacterium | reverse complement strand
CTGAATAAGGAATCTTGCTGAAACAGCAGGATTGGTGGCGATCATCAGGATGTCTTGGTGGGTGTGTTTTGAAGGACAGCTTTGTGGTGGCGATTTCAGCAAGCCGACTAGCAGTTGAGTGCCATGAATAGATCGACAGGGAGGCGTTGCGACTGTCCGGTTGTCGGCCTTATGTTAAAGCTTTACATAAGGCCGAGGAGCGGTCTTCCTCTGCAAGCATCTTGACGGGCCGCAATGTGTCGTAGGGAGATGGTGGCGAATAGCAGCTTTCTGGGAACCTAACGCTGCGCTGTCGCTTGAGATGTTCCGGCGGTTTTTCACGTCAAGCAATGTAACGCGGTAAGAACAGCGGTAAGAGCGATGCAAAGCAATCATGCTGTAAGCCGCATGAATGCTCAATATATTGGCGGAGAAGGGGTCTGCCGGATTAGAACTCTCACCGCCTCATACTGTAGCATAACTGCTTGATTTGCAATTAAACACATAAATTGCTTGCATCCTATCATCGCATAAAGTAGCATGAAATCTCATGCGGTTTGATGGGAGTTATGATGGGAAAAATTAAGGCACCTATGGCGGAGAAGTCCGCATCCAAACTCGCAAAGGTTCCTGGTATGCACGCAGTAGGTGATCCGCCGGGGTTATATCTTTGCGTTGCAGGCGGTGGCCGTTCGTGGATTCTGCGCTACTCATTAAATGATCGTCGCCGCGACCTCGGACTGGGGAGCTACACCGATTTAACGCTGGCCGAAGCGCGAGAAAAGGCACGGGAGAAGCGCAAACTTGTTTCGCAAGGTATTGACCCCATTGAGGCCAAGCGTGAGCAACGCGACGCACGCACGGTTGCACAATCAAAGCGGATGACGTTTTCTCAGTGTGTTGATGGTTATCTGGAAGCACACGGTGATGGATGGAAAAATCCAAAGCATCGGCAGCAGTGGTTCAACACGCTGGAAACTTACGCATATCCGCTAATCGGCTCGATGAATGTGGCGAGCGTGGACACGCCGCTGGTGTTGGCAATCCTTGAACCAATCTGGAAAACAAAAACCGAAACCGCAACACGTTTGCGCGGTCGTATCGAAAACGTGCTTGATTGGGCGAAGGTGCGAGAGTATCGAACAGGAGACAATCCGGCACGCTGGAAAGGCCACCTCGACCAATTGCTGGCGAAGCCCTCCAAAGTATCGACGGTGCAACATCACGCAGCCCTGCCGTATGCTGAAATGGGTGCCTTCATGGCGTTGGTGCGTAACCAGAAGGGCATCGCCGCCGCTGCACTGGAGTTCACCATTTTGACCGCTTGCCGATCCGGTGAGGTTCGCGGCGCGACATGGCGAGAATTTGACTTGCTGGCACGCACCTGGTCTATTCCATCCGTGCGCATGAAGGCAGCTGCACCACATCGCGTGCCGCTCAGTGATGCAGCCATGACAATAATAACCAAGATGCAGAAATGCCAACTGGGTGAACTTGTTTTTCCCGGCACAAAAGAAAATGCGCCAATCAGCGACATGAGCATGACAGCTGTTTTGCGTCGCATGGGGCGCGGTGATCTGACCGTGCATGGCTTCCGTTCGACCTTCCGCGACTGGTGCTCAGAGTCAACTGCCTATCCGCGAGAGGTTGCAGAAATGGCGCTTGCGCACACCATACCCGACAAGGTGGAAGCGGCCTACCGGCGCGGCGACCTGTTCAATAAACGCACACGGTTGATGAATGAATGGGCCGTTTATTGTGGCAAGCCTGTTTCCAGTGGCAAAAACGTCGTTACTCTGCAAAAGGTGGCGTGATGCCCACTAGAAAGTGTCTTAAAAAAAGTACAAGTAAGGCGCCGGTTAAAAATCTCCCGAATGCGCTTATCGCTTTGCTTGTATGTCTTAGCTCTAGAAAGGCAGTTAGTTGTGTAGAGGTGGATGCAGTCACGCAAATTGTGAACAAAGCTTTGGGGGCTGTTAACCCGAGGGTGCAGCTTAATCGTTCTTTTGGGCAAACCAAACGTTACAATCCATCGTTTTGTACCAACATTCTTACCTGGTTGGATCAAGAAAACACCAAAAAACTTGCATCGGCTGGTGGTTGTTGGTGGGCACTTGTCGAATGGCATCGGGCGTTTTCAGAAATGGCTCGTGGTGTTAAACCAAGCGTCGCATGGCACATCAATGGCAGGCCGGCAGATCCATGTATGCGTGATGCTGAAGAGGCTGGCATATATTCGATATACCTGCACAGGAATTTTGGTTTATGTAAATCGAATGCAGACATGCAAGCAGCCACAGCCTTTGGTGTAGATGAAGCTGCGGTTCGCCGTGATCGTAAGAGGTATGATGGCTTAGATGATTCATCTGTTATCCAATGGGTGCAGGGCACATTTTCGAAGTATAAAATGGACTTGCCGTAACCCAGCAAGAACAAGCGTTAGAGACCAAACGCCGGGGTTTTCTCCGCCCATTTCAATCGCTGCAAGCAAGATCATTCTGTAGCTTCCCCCCTCATGACGTCGCAACCCTGCGACCGATTCTGACATGAGGAGAAAGTTATGCCAAAGCAAAGCTACATTCCAGAAGCACTCAAAAACTTTGACGAATTGCCCGATTCGGCCAACGTAAGAGTTCCTGTTGTTAAGGGGCTTTACAGTTGTTCCGCCGCGACCGTTTGGCGCAGAGTGAAAAACGGTTCCATACCGGCTCCGCAAAAACATTCAGAAAGAATTACAACCTGGAATGTTGGGCAAGATCGG
>CAIZNF010000541.1 GCA_903934275.1 uncultured Nitrosomonadales bacterium | reverse complement strand
TGTTCGTGCGAATGAATTCGCACCTACAAACCCGTCAGTTGCATTTTTCGGGTTTACGGGAATATTTCTTTCAGGCCGTTTTCCCCAAATGGCAGAAGTTTGGCGTATATTTTCATTCTCGCACATTTCAATTATTTTCCCATTAACGATTTCCTAAGGAGAAAAAATTATGCGTAATTATTTTTGGGTGTTATGTCTGACCTTATTGCTCAGCGGCTGCGGCTACAACACCTTTCAGAGCACCGATGAGCAGATCAAGGCGAGTTGGGCGGAAGTGCTGAACCAGTATCAGCGCCGCGCCGACCTGATCCCCAATCTGGTCAACACCGTCAAGGGTTATGCCGCGCAGGAACAGACTGTGCTGCTGGGTGTCACCGAGGCGCGCGCCAAGGTCGGCAGCATCCAGGCCACGCCTGAACTGATCAACGACGCGCAGGCCTTCGCCAAATTTCAGGCCGCACAGGGGCAACTGACTTCGGCGTTGAGCCGCCTGCTGGTGGTGTCGGAAAATTACCCGCAACTGAAATCCGATCAGAATTTCCGCGACCTGCAGGCGCAACTGGAAGGCACCGAAAACCGCATCACCGTGGCGCGCAACCGCTACATCAAGGCGGTGCAGGAATACAACGTCACGGTGCGCTCCTTTCCGAGCAACCTGACCGCGATGCTGTTCGGCTACAGCGTGAAGCCGTCTTTCACGGTGGAGAACGAAAAAGAAATTTCTCGCCCGCCGACAGTGGATTTCGCCGCACCCAAACCCGCCACATCTAACGTTGCCGCACCGGCAAAATAAATGAACCTGAACAACGCAGTTGAGGGCGGATGTTTCGTTAACTCATGGCTTTGTGTTGTTTTCGTAGGTGCGAATTCATTCGCACGAACAGCAGGCTATGTGCGAATGAATTCGTACCTACAAAACCGCCAACTGCGTTTTTCAGCATGAAATCGATAGCGCAAATCTCCCTGCTTGCGCTGTTGCTGGTCGGCGCGGTGCGGGCGGAAGTGGCCGTGCCGCCGCTCGCGCAGCGTGTCACCGACCTCACCGCAACGCTGGACGCACAACAAATCCAAACGCTCGAATCCCGCCTCGCCGCATTCGAGGTAAAGAAGGGCGCGCAGCTTGCGCTGCTGATCGTGCCGACCACGCAGCCGGAGAGCATCGAACAATTCGGTATCCGCGTCGCCGAGGCATGGAAACTCGGGCGCAAGAGCGTGGACGACGGCGCGCTGCTGCTCGTCGCCAAAAATGACCGCGCACTGCGCATCGAAGTGGGCTACGGTCTGGAAGGCGTGCTGAACGACGCCACGGCGAAGCGCATCGTTGATGAAATCATCGTGCCGCATTTCAAACGCGGTGAGTTTTATCCGGGCATCGAGTCGGGTACAGGGGCGATGATGAAAGTGATCGACGGTGAACCGCTGCCGCCGCCGAAGCGCGCCGCCGCGAGCGGCAGTTATGACATCGAATCGCTGCTGTTCGTCGGCTTCGGGCTGGTGGTGGTCGTGGGCGGCATGCTGCGCGCGCTGCTCGGACGCTTTCCGGCCGCGTTGCTGATGGGCGGCGCGTTGGGCTTGCTGGCCTGGGTCATGATCGCGTCACTGTTTGCCGCGCTGCTGGTCGGGGTGATGGCCTTTGTGTTCGTGCTGCTGGGCGGATCGGGGCGCGGTTTCGGCGGTGGTGGATTCGGCGGAACCAGCGGGGGCAGCTTCGGCGGTGGAGGGGGCTTCAGCGGCGGAGGTGGCGGGTTTGGCGGGGGCGGTGCTTCTGGGAGATGGTGATGCAGATTTTTTGTAGGGGCGCGATTTATCGCGCCCTAATTGGGTAAGGTAATAAATCAGGGCACGATAAATCGTGCCCCTACGGTCTGAAAATGAAATGAATTTAAAACGCATCATGCGACATCTATCTGCTGGCCGGGCATCGGTGCGCAGTGCTTTTCCGCCGCGCACGCTGGAGGCGATCGAGCGAACCATCCGTGAAACCGAGGCGCAACACGACGGGCAAATCCGTTTCGTGGTCGAGGCCGCACTCGACCTGTCACCGCTGCTGGCGGGGCAGACGGCGCGCGAACGGGCGCTTGAGGTATTTTCAGAACTGCGCGTCTGGGATACCGAACACAACAACGGCGTGCTGATCTATTTGCTGCTGGCGGATCGCGATGTCGAGATCGTCGCCGACCGAGGCATCCATGTCAGACTCGGCAAGGAAGTATGGGAAACGATTTGTCGCGACATGGAAGCGGCGTTTCGCGAAGGGCGGTTTGAAGCGGGTGTGCTCGCCGGAATACAGGCAGTGGGCCAACATCTGGCGCGCCATTTTCCGGCACGCAACGGCAAGCCCAATGAAATGCCGGATAAGCCGGTGGTGTTGTGAGTGAGCATTAACAAAGGTTGGGTGATAGACTCGTTGGGCAATGTGTAGCGTGCCAACGATCTGTGTGAACGATAATCACAATCGCTTATGGATTACGGATTTTGGCTTGCACGGCACGATGAAAATTTAGAAGGATGGACTGTTATCGGGGTGCTGCTTTAAGTCATATAGCTGCCATTCGCGACCTGATGAAAATGGAAATTTGACCATCTCTTGTGTGCCATAAGGAGATAC
>CAIZNF010000540.1 GCA_903934275.1 uncultured Nitrosomonadales bacterium | reverse complement strand
GAGTGGCACAATTCGCGAGGTGATTGTATTAGCACCAAGTAGTAATGTTCCCTTGGTTATCGGTTTTATTGGATAACGGTTTTGTCATCGATGACGGATTTGCCAATGTGCATTTTTCTCCGAGGATGGCCAACCGCCGGTTTGTGTTCTTTGCTGTGAGTGTCGCCCCAAAGTCACTATAGTATTCGCCGATCATCCTTGTCGCGATTATCCCGATTGATTCATCCGTGCTTATCCGGCTGTTGCCCTTAAAAACTTTTCTTGGCTTAAAAGAGTCGAAAATCACCAGTGACTTCCTGCTTCGTGCGGCAATCATGCGTATTTTGATCCAGATTCATAGCAAATTTTCTTGCTCGACACGCTCAAGGGTATTAACCGGATAAGCACGGATTCATCCACCTGCCGGTTCGGGATTCGCCCGCACTTTTTGCCGATTAGCCCTTGCAAACCTGCGGTGCGGTATCGTAAATTTCTCCAATGGACAATCTGGGTTCATACAGTATAATCATGCGGCCATGTCGGCTTGATTGTTTTAAGGAGTTTGAATGATGATGAAAGATTTGCTTACTATTGTTAAGATTCCCCTTGTTATTTTCCCGATTGTTTACTTCCTGTTTTATTTGTTTTCACAGGGGCATTTTGCGTATTGATAACAAACAGTCTTTTATAGCCCGTGCAATCGAGAGGGGTTTTTTAATCCCTTTGGATTCAATTCTCCGTTCCCTTGGGGGCGAAGATTGGCGAGAGCCAGCGGCTTGAAGAGTGTAGCTAACACCCCGCCCCTTAGGGCGGGGTGTTTTGTTGTTAGCGGAAAGTTCACGTAACGTGAGCCGCAGCAACATGGGTTGCATTATCCAAGGGAACCTCTGAAATCCAAGGAGGCTTCTAAAAATTCAGAGTTTCCCCAAATGTAGAATGCTGAGGAAATTTTAGTTCCAGTTGAACTTCGGAAATGCAGGTTAATTCGTCATCCCCGCGAAGACGGGGGTCTCGCGTCTTGATTTAACTGGGTTCCCGTTTTCGTGGGGACGACAAAATCGAATAACCCCGCGTTTCCCTACAAATCAATTTACGCTCCATCTTGTATAAGGTGGGTGTGTTTGGTGTGTGGCCTGCCTGCGACGTTCCAGTAGTTCGCCATCTTTAAGTTTTCTCGCGTCAATTTTCTCCATGAGTGTCCAGCATGTAAAGTAGCAAAAAGTTTAACTAGTTATCGGCTGGATCTATAAAGTAGTGTATCCCATATGCATCACCTATTGCTGCGCGCGTGCTGTGGCCTAAAGTTTTGGAGTTATTTGCCGATAGATCGACAGGGCTTGAGGGTATTGGTGATATTCGATCAAAATTAAGGGGGCTGTAAATATGAAAAAAAATTTAGTATCAGTAGGTATATACACTATTCCTCTCTCACGCGATTCCTTGCGCCACAATGTTTTCGCGGTAGTGAGGAAATAACACTGATGGAGTTTGCCTATTTCAGGCTGTTAAAATGAATAGTATATAAATAGAGGAGAGGTTCATGAACATTAGCATGAACACCAGTTCGGCACTCGCGCAGTCCAGTAGTGATGTGATTGGTATGACGGTACTGAAGAAATCAATCGACATTGAGGCTCAAGCTGCAATGACGCTTATTAACGCCATCCCTCAGCCACAGCAACAAGCTGTTGGCCTACCGTCGCACTTAGGCCAGAACATCAACACCACAGCATGATATTGCTGTTTGGCGTGAGGGAATCTCCTGGAATTTCAGCTTATCCCCACCATCTGCGGGTTCGTAAATAGGCCTATTTTAAATTCCGAGTGGGTAATGCTTCATCTGGCGTGACATTTTTGGCATGATTATGTTTTCCATTTTTTAGTGAGAAATCCCATGTCGAGCCAAATTTTTGAAGCTGCTTTGGGCATTGTGAATCCTTAGTACATTAAGGGTGTTGACTTCGATGCCGAACGAAAGAGCCTGGCTATCCAAATCGATTTTGTTGCTGGCAGCCGGTTTGCTCACCCCGGTGCTGATGGTGTCCACCCTGTCCACGATACGCAGACCAAGCGTTACCGGCATCTGAACTTCTTCCAACATGATTGCCATCTCGAAGTCCGTGTTCCGCGAGTCAAATTGCCTGATGGCAAGGTCGCTCTGG
>CAIZNF010000539.1 GCA_903934275.1 uncultured Nitrosomonadales bacterium | reverse complement strand
TGTGTATGGAAAGTTGTTGTCTAAAAAACTTTTAAAACACGTTCAATGGAAACCTCTAATTTTATTTCTCTATCAATAGCGCAATATCGTAGGGCGGGTCCTACCCGCCAGATGTAGCTGTCGGGCACAGCCCGACCCACAAATTACTTCCCACTTGAAAAAGAAATGAAATAACTACCCAAAATAAAGCCCAGCCGATGCTACTCTAACAGGGTTGGATGTCATTTGTCATCAGGGGGGCGTTGGGGCAGATGCCGGGTGCAAGAGGGTATTTGAAAGTAAATAAACAGGTCAACTAGAGCCAACGCGTGAAATCGGCTGGTCCGCGTTCCGCTGACAAACATAATCCGGCGCTTTACTATGGTGGTTTGTCAGGCGCTCTTCCAGATAGGCGCGGTCTGTAGCCGGTGCGAATTTAACAAAAACAATACCGACCCTGAAACATAAATGCCCCGCGTCATGGACGGCGTAGGAAGTTATACCGTGGACGACCAGAGCCTTCGGTTTGAGAGGCGTGGTCAATGAGGATATGTGGATGTTTAGCGTTACGTTGGTGCCGGGCTTAATGTTGA
Source organism: uncultured Nitrosomonadales bacterium (assembly GCA_903934275.1). Taxonomy (GTDB): domain Bacteria; phylum Pseudomonadota; class Gammaproteobacteria; order Burkholderiales; family Gallionellaceae; genus Gallionella. The sequence goes on along the minus strand of CAIZNF010000539.1, from coordinate 4,745 downwards.
GCCCATTCAGAATTGCTATCCCATGCAGGGAAATGTCCTTGACTCTACCGTAGTGGAGGTCATGGCCTTCGATGAATACAGAGACCCTCCACGAAGCCATATAACGAGTTTCGTTGCGGTGCTCCTTAACGCCGTGCGGCGGCAACGAAAGAACCGGCGATACATCGGCGGATGCATCCAGTACGCCAAGCAGATCGTTCAACACACCAAACGGATCGTTTTCAGTTTCGTCCATAGTCAACTTCCGTTATCAGATTTTGGTTCACAGACACGACACACCTTATTGACTATTAGCAGCTTTTTGCAAGTATAAAAACATGCGAAAGCATAAGCCATTATACTGAAGCCCAACAAACGTTTAACCTAACGGGCATGGCGAGCGCCACCCCTGATTATGAAACTTGCCATGCCCGTTTCCCCCTCCCCAACCCTCCCCCAGAGGGAGAGGGGGCAAACGAATTGCTACGCGAGTTTCACGTTAAAATCGGCAGTTGAAACCTGTAGGAGCGCGATTTATCGCGCGATAGCCCAGCAAATCAATCGCCCGATGAATCGGGCTCCTACCGGTGCCGGGGCAAAAGTTCTTCGCACAGCAACGGCATCACCCAAAAGGTGAGTGGCATCAAATACACAAAAACCAAACGCCATACGGGCTAATGCACAAATATGAGAGGCTAACTGCTCTTTCTAGGTTTAATGGAGTAACCGTAAATCCAGATTTCATCCCAGTTGCTGCATTGCACGCTGTTTTCTCCGCCCCTGACAAGAGGAGAGGATAATTCCATTTCTCCATCATGTAGTGCAATAACGTAGGGCGGATCCTACCCGCAAAATATAGCTGTCGGGCACAGCCCGACCTACGGATTATTTTTCGCCCAAAAGAGAGAAATGTAACAAATAGAAAGACATCAAGGGGTTTTCTGTTCCCGACTAACCAGCCAAGCCGTCGATGTATCCCGCACACAGCTTGCGCATCATATCTTCCTCATCGGCCTTGATGATGAGTACCGGTTTTGAATCTGGCGATGATATCCGGGCTGCACACAATTCATTAACAGGCAGGTCGAGTGTGAATCCCATAAAGCCTAATTTTTCGCAAATGCGCCTGCGAATTTCGGCGCTATTTTCACCGATGCCGCCAGTAAAGACGATGGCATCAATTCCTCCGGCTTTGGCCGCCAGACTGCCAATCGCGCCGCTGGCCTGATGACAGAAATAATCCACGGCAAAACGCGCTGGCTGGCTGGTGCTGCCGAGCAGGTCGCTCATTTCATTGCTTTCACCATCGGATAAGGCCAGCAAGCCCATTTGGTGAAACACGATATCGCGCAAGGTGGCGGGATCGTGCCGTTCTGCCAGCGCCAGCATCACACCCGGATCGAGGTCGCCGCTGCGCGTTCCCATCGTGATGCCGCCAGCGGGGGTATAACCCATCGTAGTGTCCTGCGAACGCAATTCACGCATCAGACACAGGCTGGCACCGCTGCCCAGATGTGCGACAACAATATTGCCAAATGCAGTTGCACCGAGCAATCCGGGCAACACGGAAGCGACATAAGCATAGTTCAAACCGTGAAATCCATAACGGCGCAAGCCATACGATGCGGGGATAGGCAAACGTTTGGATAACTCCGGCATAGTGGTGTGAAAAGCTGTATCGAAGCAGGCAATCTGCGGCACCACAAAGTGTTTGCGGCATAATTCCAGCCCCATCAAGTTGCCCGGCAGATGCAGTGGCGCAAGATGCACCATACTCTTCAGGCGTGCCAGCTCCGCATCATCCACCAGGCGTGCGGCATCGGTGATATCGCCCCCATGCACAAAACGGTGAGCGACGATGTCGGGCGCATCACCGCCCATATCGCGCATCAGTTGACCGAATGCCGGTGCATGGTCGTGCAAGTGACCGTAGCGAAAATCACGCCGCGAGCCGTCTGCGGCGAACAGACTGGCCTTGATCGAGGACGAGCCGCTGTTGATGGTGAGGATGGTTTTCATGTTGGTTGGATTGTAGCTCGTAGCTTGTAGCTTGTAGCTTGTAGCTCGTAGCCTGTAGCGGGTAGCTTTGATGTTGATTTGCTACCAGCCACGAGCTACAAGCTACCCGCTCAATAAGGCCAAGTCCAGTTATCTACTTCCGGCAAATCAATGCCGTGCTCATAAGCATAGTTGCGGCAATCTATCTGCATGTTCAGCATATTTTCTTTGACATGCGCTCCCGATACATGCAACGCGGGGATGCGGTCAATCACGTCGATCACCAGACTGAAGCGGTCGATCTGATTCTGGATCGCCAACTCCAGCGGAGTGTTGATGCTGCCCTTTTCCTTGTAGCCGCGCACATGGAAATTTTTGTGGTTGTTGCGGCGATAGGCGAGGCGGTGGATCAGCCAAGGATAACCGTGGAAGTTGAACATCACCGGCTTGTCCAGCGTGAACAGGCTGTCGAAATCGCGATCGGTCAGGCCATGCGGATGTTCGCTGTGCGGTGTCAGCTTGTACAGATCGACCACGTTGATGAAACGTATCTTCAGGTCTGGGAAGTTCTCGCGTAGCAGCACCACCGCCGCCAACGCTTCCTTGGTCGGAATGTCGCCCGCGCTGGCCATTACCACGTCTGGCTCGAAGCCTTGATCGTTGCTGGCCCAGTCCCAGATACCGATGCCTTTGGTGCAATGCTTGATGGCGGAGTCGATGTCCAAAAATTGCAAGTGCTTCTGCTTGTCGCAGACGATGACGTTGATGTAGTCGGTACTCTTCAGGCAATGATTGGCGACCGACAACAGGCAGTTCACATCGGGCGGCAGATAGATGCGTGTCACCTCCGGGCTCTTGTTCACCACCAGGTCGAGGAAGCCGGGATCCTGATGGGTGAAGCCGTTGTGATCCTGCCGCCACACGGTGGAAGTAATGAGCAGATTCAAGCTTGACACCGGGGCGCGCCACGGCACGTCCTTGGACATGGCCAGCCACTTGGCGTGCTGGTTGAACATCGAGTCGATGACGTGGACGAAGGCTTCATAAGTGGAGAAGAAACCGTGGCGGCCGGAGAGTAAATAACCTTCCAGCCAGCCTTCCAGCGTGTGCTCGGAGAGCATCTCCATCACGCGACCATCTGGTGACAGCTCGCCGCCGCCCGCATCTTCCGGCAGATAATCGGCCAGCCAGGTTTTCTTGCTGACTTCATACACGTTGTCCAGCTTGTTGGATGAATTTTCATCCGGGCCAAACACGCGGAAGTTGTGCATGTTGTCGCGCATGATGTCGCGCAGAAATTTGCCCAGCGGGCGGGTGTTTTCGGCAATCGTTGTACCGGGTTTTTTCACCTCAATCGCATAATCCCTGCAGTCGGGCATGTGTAACGCTTTGCGCAGCAGACCGCCGTTGGCGTGCAGATTGGCGCTCATGCGGCGCGTGCCTTTGGGGGCCAACGCCTTCAGTTCGGGCAACAGCGTGCCGTTTTCATCGAACAACTCGGACGTTTTGTAACTCTTCAGCCATTCTTCCAGCTTGGCAAAATGCTCCGGTGTTTTCACGTCGCCGATAGGCACCTGGTGCGCGCGCCAGAATCCTTCCACTTTTTTGCCATCCACTTCTTTCGGGCCGGTCCAGCCCTTGGGCGAGCGCAGCACGATCATCGGCCAGCGCGGGCGAATCGGTTTGCCGCTGCTGCGCGCTTCCTGTTGCACGCGGCGAATTTCCAGCACGCATTTTTCCATCGTCGCAGCCATCGCCTGGTGCATGGTTTCCGGGTCGCTGCCTTCGACGAAGTGGGGTGTCCAGCCATAACCCTTGAACAGGTTTTCCAGCTCCTCGTGCGAGATACGCGACAGGATGGTCGGGTTGTTGATCTTGTAACCATTGAGATGCAGGATAGGCAGCACCGCGCCATCGCGGATCGGGTTGAGGAATTTATTGGAATGCCAGGATGTCGCCAGCGGAGCAGTTTCAGATTCGCCGTCGCCGACCATCACGGTCACGATCAAATCGGGATTGTCATACGCCGCACCGAACGCATGAGACACGCTGTAGCCGAGCTCGCCGCCTTCGTGGATCGAACCCGGAGTCTCGGGTGTGCAGTGGCTGCCGATACCGCCGGGAAATGAAAACTCTTTAAAGAATTGGCGCATGCCTTCTTCGTTTTCGCCCTTGTTCGGATACACCTCGCTGTACCGGCCTTCCAGATACACCGGCCCGAGAATGCCGGGCGCGCCATGACCGGGGCCTGCCATGAAAATTGCGTCCAGATCGTATTTGTTAATCAGGCGGTTCATGTGGATGTAGGTAAAGGCCAAGCCCGGACTGGCTCCCCAGTGACCAAGCAAACGGTTTTTGATATGTTCGAGTTTTAGTGGTTCTTTGAGTAACGGATTGTCGCGCAGGTAGATCATGCCCGCCGCGAGGTAGTTGCAGGCACGCCAATAGGCGTGGATATGTTTGACTTCATCGGGCGACAGAGGCGTAGTTTGAGTGCTCATGATGTTCATCCTTTCATTTACGTTGCGGGAGATGCGTGGTAAAAATTAACGTTTAATTGTGGGACGTTGTTGTTACAGCAAGATGAATCAATTCATGGTTTGCAGGTTAAACCTGCGGGGGACATTGTGCAACTCTCTTTTCTTCGTATGCTGTCCTCATAAGGACGGTTCGCGCGAATGCGTATTTAACGGGAGGCAGCCCGTTTTAATCTCTTTGGGTTTAATTCTCCGCCGCTTGCGGCGTAGTGTTTTTTGTAGGTCGGGTTT
>CAIZNF010000538.1 GCA_903934275.1 uncultured Nitrosomonadales bacterium | reverse complement strand
AAGCTTGTCGTGCGCAACGGTGCCACTGCCAGCATCAAGGTTGGGCAGATGGAACCGGTCATCAAACAAAAGACCGCGGCCACCAGCACGTCAGGCACGGTCGTTGAACCAGAATTTAAACCAATCGGTCTCTTTCTCGAAGTCACCCCCACCGTCACGGCCAACAACGAAGTGCGCATGATCATCACACTCAAGGATGACTCGATCACCGGCTACAAGACGCTGGGCACCGATAGCTACCCGGTTCTGGCGAACCGCGAACTCAAGACCGACCTAATCACTTCGGACGGGCGCACCATCTTCCTCGGCGGCATCCGCAAACAGAGCTCCACCGACACTACCTCCAAGATACCGGGTTTAGGCGATATGATGGGCTTGAGCGCGCTGTTCCGCAACAAAGATATGACCAACTATGGCACTGAACTCATCATTCTCGCCACGCCTACCGTCATGCTCGACCAGCAGGGAGCCGACATTGTTACACAGGCCGTGCTGCGCGCCTCGAAGCAGAAAGCAAAAGAACCACGCGTACCCGGCGAATTGCCGGGCGAAACAGCGAAAATACCGGAAGCCGCAGAGCAACCCGCCAACACAAAGCCCAAGCGGAGAAGCGTCATCCGGGAAAAGACCCAACCCGTAGTGCCCGTTGAGCTTGCCAAGCAGAGTAAGCAAGCGCAGGTTGCGGAAGTATATCCACCCGGCAGTGTAGGCGCATCCCTTCCGGGCGCAGAAGCACTGAACAGCATCACCGCGCTGGTTGTCAGCAACACGGGCGACGGGAAAACCGTCCTCAAGGTGGAATTAGCGCAACCGTTGGCCAATTTACCGACGGGGTTTGCCGTCAATACCCCGCCGCGTATCATGCTTGACTTCCAGAACACCGCTAACAGCGTGGGTAAATCCGTGCAAAATTTCAGCGCGGGTGATTTGCGTAGCGCCAATATTGTCCAAGTCGGGAATCGCACCCGATTGGTAGTCAATCTGAGCCAGATGCTGCTCTACGACACACGAATCGACGGTAGCAGTGTACTGATTACCTTGCAAGACAAAGCTGGCGCACAGTCTATTTCCGCTCCCGCTCCCGTTGCGCCTACGCCTAGCGGAATGACAAATGCGCCACAAGCCGCCAAGCCGGCTCTCGATACATCGCCGCCCATCAGTGCGGAATCGGCTATTTTAGGGCAATGAACTTACTGGCAAGACAAGATTCGTTGCCCGAAGTGGCTGCCGCCTTGCTCGTTATTGAGAAACTCGCGCAGCGATTCGCATGTTCCCTCTCTCTCTTGGAGAGAGGGTGGAGAGGGAGAGACGGGCATGGCGAGTTTCATTATCAGGAGTGGTTCTTGCCATGCCCGCTAGGATGAACCTGAAGCGCCACCTCGGCGATTTTCGTCTTCCGTTGATGCCGCGCTGGCTCGCGGCATTTGACGAGACGGAGAACCTTGCAACATACCGGCTGCAGCTGCGCTGGAATGGCAGCTACCGACTACATCCAGATGCCCCGCCACAGGGTGCGCAGTGCATTGCCGTAATTGGCTGCAATATTCCCTACCGGCGCAAACTACAACGCTTGCCGGAAGACGAAAAAGCGCGCAATGCCATGCTGCTGTCCGCGCCGGACGAATTTCCCGTGCCAGCGGGAGAAATGTGTTACGCCCTGGGTGTCCGGGGTAGCGAAGGCCACCTTTACGCACTTCCCAAAACCATCCTCGACACCATCGGCCAACGTGGCCTGCAACCGGTCATTGCGCTAATTGCCGAACAACGTACAGGCCCCGAAGGATGCCTTGCGGCTCTTGAAGCCTATCTGAAGCAAGGAAAATCAGCAGATCTGTTGCGCGGGAAATTCATGCTGTCGCGCCGCCGCCTACTGCAAACCCAGCTCGGTTTGTCGCTGCTACTGATGCTGGCGGCGGCGGCCTGGCTTATACTGCACCCTGACATTTTTCTACGCCAACTCGAACACCGGGTAGAAACACTACGCGCAAAAGGGAGCAGCCTACCCAGGCTGTATCGCGCCAGTGAAAAAATGGCCTATGCACAGCATCAGGCAGCGCAATTTTATGCCGCCCCGGAGGCGCGATTTCCGGCGCTACTGGCCGATCTGACCGCCACCCTGCCGCCGGGTCACAGCTTGAGCAGCATCGAATTACAAAACGGCATTTTAAAAATAAGGGGGACCGGCACACATGCTCGCGACTGGTTGCTTGCACAAGGTTTTCCGGCGGACGGTATCAGTGAAGAACAGTTGGGTGAACGCACCTTGTTCCGTGCCGAACGAATATTAAAATGATTGTGGCATGTAGCGACATGCCTAATTAATCCAAGTAATCCATTAGTCACTTATCAGTCCAATGATGTCGAAGCATGGCAAGAATTTTTCAACAAAATCGTAGGTCGGGCTCTGCCCACCATGTCGGGCAGAGCCCGACCTACATTTTGGTTCCGGCTT
>CAIZNF010000537.1 GCA_903934275.1 uncultured Nitrosomonadales bacterium | reverse complement strand
TTCGAGGAAGTCAGACAGGCTGCTAGGCTCATGTTTTGATACTCTCACGGGAATATACTTATCGGCAATTAAACATTGAACTCAAAATGCCAACATGACCGAGCAACGAGGGGATACGATTTTTAACTACTGGGGCAAGGCCGACCCGGCCTGTGCGCTCGAACAGAAGTGGCATCCGCTTGCTGACCATCAAGGAGTGGCGTAGGTGAAAATGGATCAAACATTAGCAAGCCTCTGGGCAAAAACGGGAAAGGATGGGGACGCAAGATGGCATCCCCTCATCCTCCATTTACTGGATGTAGCAGCCAGTGCGGACGCTATCTTGGCGCGCGAACCGGAATCTACTCGCAGCAGGATGGCGGAATGTTTGGAGATGGCGTGGGTTGATGCTCGACCATGGTTGTTGCTCGTGATCGCCTGTCATGATTTGGGCAAGGCCTGTCCGGGTTTTCAGTGCAAGTGGGAGAATCTGTCGGGGATGGATTCTGGACGGAGTCCCAATACCGATATTAACCATGCTTTCGTAAGCCAACTTGCGCTAACAGAAATCTTGCATGAAAAAGGTTGGACGTATGAACTGGCAGAGCTGGTGGCCGATGCAGTAGGATGCCATCACGGGAGTCGCGCCTCTCCGAGCACTCTCGAACATCTCACGGGCGATAGACGCGCTATTGGTAACGATGATTGGACGCAAGTCCGCCGTGACCTTGTGGAAGCTTTGCTAGAAGTTTTCAAGTCCATCAAAAAACCCACAAAAAAATATCTCAAAGGATCCGACTTCATGTTGTTGTCAGGGCTCACCAGTTTTGCCGACTGGATCGGCTCCAACGAAGATTGGTTCTCCTTCGGCACCCTACAAGACTGTGATAATCTGGAGGGATGGTTCCAAAAACGCAGAGTCCAAGCTGAGCAGGCATTGGATGCAATCGGATGGGAGCCACGCACACCACTTTCATTAGAGCCAAAATCCTTCGAGCAGGTTTTTAAATTTCCTCCTCGTCCTTTGCAGCAAGCAGTCGCCGATGTTGTGGCCGATCTGAAAGAACCCGCTATCTTGCTGGTGGAAGCGCCCATGGGCGAGGGCAAGACCGAGGCCGCCTATTTCGCTCACTTGGAGTTGCAACGTCGTTTCGGGCATCGTGGTTTATATGTGGCTCTGCCAACCAAGGCCACGGGTAATGCCATGTTCAAGCGAACCCTAAAATTTTTGCGTGACCAAGGTTCGGATCGAAAGCTTGACCTGCAACTGCTGCACGGCGGGACGTTACTCAATGACACCTTCCAGAATTTGCGTCTTTCCGGCATCCATGATCCCAACATGGGGGGCGAGGTTCGTGCGGGAGAGTGGTTTACCAACAAGAAGCGGGCGCTCCTCTCTGAATACGGCGTGGGGACTGTCGATCAAGCTTTGCTGCCTATTTTGCCCGTGCGACACAACTTCGTTCGCATGTGGGGTCTTGCAAACCGCGTAGTGGTTTTCGATGAGATACATGCTTACGACGCTTACACCGGCACGCTTCTGGTTCATCTGCTGCGCTGGCTGCTGGCATTAGGCTCATCAGTCATTCTCCTATCCGCCACGCTGCCACCGTCAATCCGTGCAGCGTTGGCAAAAGCGGTGGGCGGCAAGTTACCGAAACAAGAGAAAGCGTACCCGCGCCTCACCGTGTTCTGTCCCGGCGAAGAGGCGACTCAAAAACATTTCGAGGCCGATCCTGCACGGCGACTGACACTAAAGTTACAAGGTATCTCTGCGGATTTGCCCAGCATACGTTCTGCGCTGGAAGAACACCTTGCCAATGGCGGTATGGGCTTGGCGCTTGTTAATACGGTGCAGCGCGCCCAAGACTTGTATCGGCTTTTCCCCGAGGGCGAACCGCTGGAGCGTGAAGGCCAGCGTATTGGCAAACGCCTTGCCGATGGAACGGAAGTGTATCTCTTCCACGCCCGCTTCCCTGCTGAACGGCGGCAGAAACGCGAAGATCATGCCTTGGAGACATTCGGGGAGTCGGGGAATCGGTCAGGCCGAAAAATCCTCATCGCTACCCAAGTGGCGGAGCAGAGTCTGGATCTTGATTTTGACCTGATCGCAACCGACCTTGCGCCCATTGATCTCGTACTCCAGCGAGCAGGACGCTTGTGGCGGCACGCGCGAAAATCCAGACCTGTTTCAGAACCAACCCTCCTGATTGCGGGGCTTGCTGGCGACGAACCACCTTCATTCGGCAAACCTCTCTGGTGGGGTGCGGTGTACCGCGAGGATATTTTGTTGCGCACATGGATTCTTTTACGGACGAAACAGAGCATAAGCTTGCCGGATGAAATCGACACCTTGGTGCAAGCGGTTTATGAAGAAAAGGTGGACATACCGGAATCCTTGCGGGAGCGGCTGGAGAAATCTTTAATAACCGAAGATGGCGAAGATATTGCCCACAGAGGGCAGGCAAATCAAGCAATCATAGGGTTCCCAGACGATGCCTCGTGGAATGATCCAGCGCGATACGTTCTTTACGATGATGACGAACCCGGTGTGCATCGAACGCTCATGGTCAAGACCCGGCTTGGTGAAGATTCTGTTGTCGCCATCCCGTTATTTTCGGATGACGAATTTAGCTCCGAAGTAATACCCGATTTCGACCAAGTAAAACGATGGTATCTCCAAGCCGTGAGTATTTCGCGTAAAGATGTAGTCAGGAAACTTCGGTCGCTGGGTGTGCCAGAAGGATGGAAGAAATCTCCGCTCTTGCGCAATTGTTTTCCGCTTACACTGGACGCGCAAGGATACTGGACGGAGGATGCGAAGGTGCGACTGGATGACGATTTGGGATTAGTGTACCAACCAAAGGAGGCCGAATGAGCCGATTCAACCTGATAGACGAGAAATGGATTCCGGTGCGATTCCTTAATGGAGACCGCGAGGAACTGGGCATCCGCGACACGCTGCTGCGAGCAAAAGAAATCGCGACCATTGAGGACTCATCACCGTTGGTGGTGGCAGCTCTTCATCGTTTTTTGCTCGCGGTGTTGTACCGCGCGCTGGAAGGCCCGACAGACCACAAGCAATCTGAGTCATGGTTCAAAACAGGATGGCCCAGCGAAAAAATTACAGCATATCTTACAAATAAGCGGGATCGGTTCTGGTTGTTTGATGAAAAATATCCGTTTGGTCAGATTCCAACATTCGCACCAAAGGTTTGGAGAGCTTGGACGGCGCTTGCTGTCGAGCACAATGCCGATACTGCCAAAGTTCTCTTCGACCATGTGGATGCCAATGCGTCTGGCAGCATCACACCCGCTGCTGCCGTTCGGTGGTTGCTTGCTACCCAGACCTTTGCCGTGTCTACAGGGAAAAGTGAAATTGCACATACCGGAACGGCTCCTTCTGCAGGCTCTGTGATGGCTATTCCTGTTGGATTGAATCTTAACGACACGCTACTCTTCTGTCTTGTCCCTCAAAATCGGGAGGTTATGCAGGCCGATATTCCCATGTGGGAAAAAGAGCCAGAACCACTGGCATATCTAAAATCCTCGACTAAAGTATTAGACAAAAAATCGGAGAAGGAAAAAGATCGAGCTGTAGAAAGAGGCGCTACTGGGTTTGTCGATCTATTTACATGGCGAACCCGTTCTATCCTTTTCAATGAATCACCTTCCGGCCTTGTTTTTCAGTTAGGTTTTGCATCTGGGGTTGGATACAAGGAATCACTGGACTACGATCCTATGCTCGGGTACGAGATTAAGGAAATTACTGATAAAGAAACCAAGAACAAGTTAAAGAAGAAATTTTCAGTTCAGTTTGAGGAAAATGGATTTTGGAGAGATTTTGATTCTCTTCTTCCTGATGATGCGCGCCTTGCTCCAAGAGTTATTGAACATGCCGTAATGCTCACAAGAATGGATCGCAAAAGGTTGCCGAGAGGCGTGATGATTCTTGGGCAGAGGTACTTTCCGCCTCGACCTAATATTGCCTTTTGGAGAAAGGAATACTTCGCACTTCCTGAAGCAATTTTAGGAAATCGAAACATTCGTCATGACATTCGAGACATGTTGATTGAAGCTGAAGATGCTGGGAAATCTTTATGGAATGGAGACGACGGAATTAAGGCATGTCTCGCCAGTAGTATCGGATGCTTTGCAAAGGCACTTCTTTCTCATGGTACGCGGGATGTACTGCTTTCTGATATTAAATGCTTTGTTCAATCCGTGAATGCAGTTCCATGGTATTGGTTAACTCTTGAATCTCGTTTTCATGACATTCTGGGTGAATACACTCTCGACCGTGATTCTGATGACATCCGCTGTCAATGGTTAAAATTCGTTCGAGATGCACTGAAGAAATCGTGGGATCAGCATAGTGCTTCTGTTTCCACGGGTGATGCCTGGGCCATCCGTGCTCTCGCCAAAGCTGAAAAACCGGTGCTGCGAAAACTGAAAGAGCTGGACGTTGAAATTATGAAACTTGTACCGCAAAAGGAGGACGCATGAACGGATTTATCGAATGGCTGGAAGGCATGAACAAGAAAGACACCAAGGTAAAAGCGGTACTGCGACGTAGCCTCGCTTTTGACCCAGGAACATTCGTGCCCGCCTATCCCTATGTTGAACCTTTTTTGAAGGGGGAGGATCGCCCTTGGCAGCGAGAAATGCTCTATCTGGTGGCAGGCCTCTGGGCTGCACACTGGCGAGAAGGCAGGAGCGGAACGCCGTTA
>CAIZNF010000536.1 GCA_903934275.1 uncultured Nitrosomonadales bacterium | reverse complement strand
GGGACGCCAAAACAAATAAAAAGCCCGTATATCTACGGGCTTTTTTATCTTCCCACGTGCTTCACGCCAGGCACCGCCGCAAGCTATTTCAACCTAGACTTTGCCGCGCAAAATGTGCAAAATCGCACAATCCTCAAGAACATAGCCCAAGCACTTAACCAGATGGACAAAATCGGCAAATATGAAATAGTACGTGAACTCGGTTCTGGGGCGACCAGTACCGTGTATCTCGCAAACGACCCTTTCACCAAGCAACCTGTCGCCATCAAGTTAATTAACCTGAAGACTTTGCACGACTCCCATCAAGCCAAGATATTTCGCAAGCTGTTGATGACAGAGGCATCTCTGGCGGGAAAGTTATCGCATCCGCACATTGTAAAGATTCTGGATGCTGTGATGGAAGAAGATATCAATTACATCGTGATGGAATATGTCGAGGGCAGCACGCTTGAGAAATATGCCGAGGTAGAAAATCTATTACCTATCAGCACAATTGCGGAAATTACCTACAAGTGCTGCAAAGCTCTCGAATACGCGCAAAATCAGGGCGTAATTCACCGCGACATTAAACCCGCAAACATTTTGTTGCAAGGAGAAACCGATATCAAGATTGCCGATTTCGGTGCCGCCGTAATACAGACTGACCGCGCTGCCACACAAGTAGTCGGGATAGGATCTCCCGCGTATATGTCGCCGGAACAGGTTGAGGAATCGGAGCTAAATCATCAGACCGACATCTACTCGCTGGGAGTGGTGATGTATAAACTGCTTACTGGCAAGCTGCCGTTTGATACTGACAGCAACGTAAGCACGGTTTACCATATCCTCAATGTGGATCCGTCGCCGCCCAGTTCGCTTCGCCGAGATACCCCGCCGGAGATGGACGCGATTGTGAAGCGCGCAATGGAGAAAAAAACATCAAATCGCTATCAGACATGGTACGAATTTTCGCGCGATCTGGTAGTGTTTTTCAAGCATGCGGCTCCCGAACAGACAGAAATTTTTGATACCGAAAAATTCGACACACTGCGCGGCCTGGCATTCTTCAAAAACTTCAGCGATGTGGAACTTTGGGATGTGCTGCGTATCAGCAAATGGAGAAAAGCCACAGAGTCTGAACAAATTCTGCATGAGGGCGACAGCGGGCGTTCATTCTATGTGCTGGCTCAAGGCACGGTGCGCGTAGTCAAACAAGGTAAATGGCTATGCCTGCTACATCGAGGAGATTGCTTCGGCGAAATGGCGCACCTCGCCGATCAGGATTTCAGGCGTAGCGCCGACGTGATCGCCAAGAACGATGTGGTGTTGATTGAAATCAGCCCCAATGCGCTGGAAAGCGCCACAGCCGGATGCCGTTACCAATTTGTCGATGCGTTTTTGCATATACTTGTGAAGCGTTTGACGGTGGCAAATACCCGCATCTCGTTTCTGGAAGCGGTATAAAAATATCTGCTCGCTGCTACGCGGGCAATAAGCTGATCTTGTTGTAGAATCAAACAATGGGTACAGCATTCATACATGAAACGAATTCAACGGGCGAGCTGCATAGCGACGACGATGAACTGGAGCCATCGGCTCAGTTGCCCGCAGGTGTCAAAAATTACATCACCCCCGGCGGGTATCGCAAGCTGAAAGACGAGCTGGAACAACTCTGGAAGATTGAGCGCCCCGAGTTAGTGAAGACTATTACCTGGGCGGCATCCAATGGCGACCGTTCCGAAAACGGCGATTATATCTATGGTAAAAAACGCTTGCGCGAAATTGACCGGCGCGTGCGCTTCCTGCTCAAGCGTTTGGAACAGGCCGAGGTGATTGATCCGGCGCAACGCGGGGAATGCAACCAAGTGTTTTTTGGTGCAACGGTGACGGTTTGTAACGGCAACGGATGCGAAAACACTTATAGTATTGTCGGTGTAGACGAGGCTGACGTTAAGGGTGGCTTGATTAGCTGGGTGTCGCCGTTGGCGCGAACGCTGCTCAAATTACGCGAAGGCGAGATAGCGATATTGCGCACACCGGTCGGCATCCAGGAGCTGGAAATTTTGTCCGTAGCATATCGCGAATTGGGCTGACTCAAGTAAACTCCCCTTGGTACAATAACGCCATCCAACCAAAGACAACGACACACTAACGAACGAGGAGAACGCACCATGAAAAAAATTGAAGCGATTATTAAGCCTTTCAAACTGGATGAAGTGCGTGAAGCGCTCTCCGAGTTAGGCGTAAGCGGCCTAACGGTCACCGAAGTAAAAGGCTTCGGACGGCAAAAAGGCCACACCGAGTTGTATCGCGGCGCAGAATATGTAGTAGATTTTTTGCCCAAAATCAAGGTGGAAGTGGTCGTACCCGGCGAACTATTGGATACGGCGGTCGAAGCAATTATCAAAGCCGCGCATACCGGTAAAATCGGCGACGGCAAAATTTTTGTCTCAACGGTGGAACAGGTAATCCGCATTCGGACCGGCGAAACCAACGAATCCGCGCTGTAAACCGCCAGATCGAAGCGCGGGGAGCACACTCGTGTGATCACGCAATTTCTCGCATCATGCACCGCGTGGGCAGATGTTGAAACTTTTTGCCCTCCCTGCAAAAAACACGAGGTTCATGGGCAGGGAAACGTGCCTGGCCGGTTTCATCATCAGGGCCCAATGCTGTTCACTTAACCGTTCGTGGTAAGCTTGTCGAACCACCCGCTACGCAACCAGAGCCCT
>CAIZNF010000535.1 GCA_903934275.1 uncultured Nitrosomonadales bacterium | reverse complement strand
TCAACATCTATGACCTTCCCCCGAAAATTAGTCTTCCAAGGGTGACGTAAAATTAACGTTACTTTTGAAAGGAAGACGATGAAGAAGATACCGAAGCAGGAATACACTGCCGAGTTCATGGGGTTGGCGGTCAAGCGAGTCAACAATGGGCTGACACCCAGTGCTGCTGCCAAGGAGCTTGGGGTGAACCATCAAACCCTGCACAACTGGATCAAGGCGGCAGCGGCAGGCAAGCTTGGCAGTGCTGGCAGCAAGGTTGTCACACCGGAGCAGATGGAACTCTCCGGGCTGCGTGCCGAGAACATCCGGCTGAAGCGGGAATGTGAAATATTAAAAAAAGCGACGGCCCTCCGGCAGGCTCAGGACAGGCCAAGCTTCGCGAGAGAAACACTGTGAAGCACGCCTGGATTGACGGGAAGCGCCGTGATTTTGGGTTGGGCGAAATGTGTGCGGTACCGGATGTCGGCGAGAGCGGCTACCGGTTATGGAAGAGCGGGGGCAGACCGCAACGGAAACGTCTGACGGATGCGCAAATGCTGGCGCTGATTCAAGCCGTTCATGTGGAATTCAAGGGCGCATATGGCAGTCCTCGCATGGTCATAGAGCCCAGGCTGCGCGGATTTCCGGCCGTCAAGGAACGGGTAGAACGGGCGATGCGGGAGAACGGCATCAAGGCGAAGCACAAGCGGCGCTTCAAGGTCACGACAGACTCTGAGCATAACCTGCCGATTGCGCCGAACCTGCTGGATCGGAGCTTAACGCCTGCCGCCCCCAACCAAGTATGGACATCCGACATCATTTGCCTGTGGGCTGGCGATGGCGTGGTTCCGTTGCAAACCGGCGGCTGGCCCGACACACCACTCCGACCGCGGCGGCCAATATGCCAGCCATGTATTCCAAGGAAAACTAAAAGAATATGGCATGGCCTGCCCGATGAGCCGCAAGGGAAACTGTTGGGACAACGCACCAACAGAAAGCTGGTTCGGCAGCTTCAAAAACGAGCGGGTGTACGGTGAACGCTTCGAGACGCAAGACGAAATTAAGGCAATGGCGTTTGAATACATCGAGGTGTTTTACAACCGGAAACGGCTGCACTCGACGCTGGGCTACAAGTCACCGATGCAGCTCTTGAGTGGCTGGCTTACCGTCCGGCAAGAGGAAAAACTGGTAGCATGAAACCCACCTCTTGGAAGACGAAAAATTGAGGAAAGGCCACAGGGCGAACAGGAATTTTATTAAGGGGGCCTTTATAAATTCAAAATCCTAAGCGAGACAAGGCGCGAGTAAAGAATTGCGACGATGCATATGTTTGATATGTTAGGAGTAATTTTTTATGAGCAACGCAGTGTCGTGACGGAGTTTGGATTTATAGAGGTTCCCTTAAAGTTTCTCGTGGCTACCGTCGCATAATGCACCGTTGGCGCTGTGCTTGCAGCCGCAAAAATAAACGCTTCCAGACTCGTTTGCCTTGTATTCAACCGGGGTAAAACTGCTGCCCTCGTGGCTGCCATCGCAGAACGGCTGGAGATCGCTCTGCCCGCAGGAACACCACCAATAAGTTTTGCCCGCTTCCACCTCCACGACAAAGGGAGATTTCTGGGCGATGACAGGTTGTTGGTCAGGCATGATGCAACTCCTTTAAAAATTGCGTTTCATTCGTAGGATGTGCTCCACGCACCATCATTGTTGATACGTGAGACGCACCCTGCACCGTTGTGAAAAATAAATAATTATTCCTTTATTGCTTCGACCGGGATGTTCAGAGTCACCTCGTCGCTAACGTAAGGGACATGCTTGCTGACGTTGAAATCGGAACGTTTGATTTTTGCTGTGGTATTTGCTCCACAGGCATCTTTTTTGAGCATCGGGTGAGGCATGCAATGAAACGATGTCACCGCGAGTGTCACCGGTTTTGTCACGCCCTTGATAGTCAGCTCACCCTCTACACCGGTTAATTTATCGCTATCGAATTTCAGTTTTTTAGACTTGAAAGTGATAGTGGGGTATTTTGCGGTGTCGAATAATTCCTCGCCCTGAATATGCTCATTGAAGAGAGGGAAGCCGGTGTTCACTGATTTTGCGTCGATTACCACATCAACAGAACCGGTCTTGGTGGCACGGTCTATGATGATGGTGCCACTCGTTTTGTCAAAACGGCTGACTTGAGTGGAATAGCCAAAGTGGCTGTACTCGAAACGCGGGTAGGTATGCGAGTTCTGGATGGTATATGTTTCCGGTGCCGCAAAAGCGGCGCTGGACAGCGATGCGGCAATGGCGAGGGTAACGAGTTTTTTCATGATATTTCTCCTTGGTAGTTGGTGTGGGTGAAGTTATTTTTTGATTGGTGCTGCATTGGTTACAATGTGAAACACGATCCGCACTTCATTAGCCACAGTGCCGATGTCTGCCCATAGGCCTTCGCCAATGGCGTAGTCCAGACGCTTCAGGGTAAATGTCCCGTCAAATATGCCAACCGCGCCCATTTGTTTAAAAGTAAATGGAGCTGAAACATTCAGTGATCGGCCTTTAATGGTGAGCTTGCCAAGTGCTTCATAACGGTTGTCTCCAAGCTCCTTGATGCCGCTAGAAATGAATTGCGCGGCAGGATACGCCTTGGTGTTGAACCAAGGTTTGCCGGCAATCTCGTCGTTACCCTCGCTGGAACCTGTGTCAATGCTGGCAAGATCGACTTCCAGCCTAGCCTGCGCGGCATTAATTTTAGCCGGATCGAAAGATACCTGCGCCGCAAACTTGCCGAATTTACCTTCCAGCGGCACGCCCATTTGCTTGTATGCAAAGGTCAATGTGCTCTTGCTGGGCTGCATCTGGTTGAATTCACCTGCATACACGTTGCTTATTGCACCGGCAAGTAGCAGCAGCTGCAAGATTTGTGTTTTTTTCATGATCAAACCTCTTTGCCAAACGGCAGCATGCGGCGTAGCGTGGTGTCATGCTCAATAAAGTGGTGCTTGAGTGCTGCGGCTATGTGCATGCCGACCAGTGCCAGCAGTCCGAAATTCAGCATCTGATGAGCTGTTGTCAGCAATTCGCCCAGCATTTTATCTTTGCCCACCAGGTCGGGCAATTGCACTAGCCCCAGATAGACCACGGGAAATCCTTTGGCCGAACTCATCACCCAACCCGTCAGAGGGATGACCAGCAGCAGCACATAAAGCAGCAGGTGCAATCCATGCGCGGCGCGCTGCTGCCAGCGCGGGATGGTTTCCGGCAACGGCGGCGGAGTATGCGTCGCCCGCCATGCCAGCCGTGTCACGGTCAGCAAAAAAATCGTAACCCCCAGCCATTTGTGATAACTGATCAGTTGCAGTTTGAGCGGCGAAAGCGCCAGCTCATGCATATAAACTCCGAGCGGGAAAGTGGCGATGATGAGCAATGCCGCCAGCCAATGTAGTGAAATTGCCGTTGTGGTGTAATGGGCTGAGGGGTTCATGGAGTTTTTATTTTTTCGTTGTGCGCATCGGTAAATATCGCGCATAAGCGGCGCAAGCTATCCGTTATTTCAGCCAACTCCGTTGGTGATAACGGGGCAAAGGCACGTTCCATATATGCCAAATGTGCGGGAAAGATGTGCGCGAATAATTTTTCACCTTGTCGGGTCAACTGCACAATCTGACCACGCCCATCGCTGGGAGAGGCAATTCGGCGCACCAGTCTTTTGTCCGACAAGCGATCAACCACGCCGGTCAGCGTACCCTTGGTGATCAGTGTTTTTTCGCCCAGCTCTTTGGGCGACATACCTTGTGTGTTGCCAAGGGTGGCGACAATATCAAATTGAGGCGGTGTCAAACCGAGCGAGCGGATATGCGCAGAGCTGTAAATTTCAAAAGATTGATAAGCGGTGGCCAACTCGCGCAACAGCGGCAAAAAAATTTGGGAAGGCATGGTTTAACAGATTAGTTCTAATTGGAACTATAGTAGTTCCGGTTAGAACAAAAGTCAACAGTACAATATTGTCCGGTTTGATACCACAAGTAATGCTGGACTGCCGACCCACCTATCAGGTGATGGGGTGCGTATCCGCAACTGACTGAAAATCTGCATAATCTGCGGATGAAGCCGCCGTTTTTAATCACTCATTAAGTCATAATCAGCGGGGCATGATCGTTCATGTGAGGTGCAACGCTGCGCGACTATTTTTTTGGGGTACGGGTGCTGTGCTGGAAAAATCGAAAATACACCTATAAGTCACTCACAAGGGCATAAAAAAAAGCGGCAAGGGACACAAACCAGAAGCTGGTCACTCTTGGAAAAAAATACACATCGGCAAGTCCGCCACCGATAGCAAAACCGTTATCCAATAAAATCGATGGCGAAGGGGGTATTTGGTGCTGACAGTGCCCTTTAAATTTAAGGAAACACTAATTCAGTTT
>CAIZNF010000534.1 GCA_903934275.1 uncultured Nitrosomonadales bacterium | reverse complement strand
CTTGACACAACGGCTTGCAATTTGGCCTCAGCCGACTGTGGCTGAGGTGAGGCTGAAATCGGAGCTGCTGCGGTGGCGGGCGCAAGTGCGAGAGATACGATAACTATCAATGTTTGTTTTAGCATGTTGGTCACAATTTTCCAGTCAACGGATTGCAGGTGGTTGAAGGTGGCTTTCATAGGACGGTGCGGCGGTGTACGCGGGCATCGCGCTGGATCATTTGATGCGAATCCCCGTAGCGCATTACTCTTCGAGCAAACTGCGCAACATCCAGGCATTCTTTTCATGCACTTCCATGCGCGCGGAGAGCAGATCGACAGTGGGTTGATCGCCCGCTTTCTCGGCGATAGGCAGCACTTCGCGTGCGGTGCGAGCCACGGCTTCCTGACCCTCGACCAGTTGCCTGATCATCTCTTTCGCATTGGGTACACCATTGGCATCCTTGATGCTGCTCAGTGCAGCGAATTCCTTGTATGAACCGGGGGCGGGATAACCCAAAGTGCGGATGCGTTCGGCAACCAGATCCACGGCCAGCCAGATTTCGTTGTACTGGGTCATGAACATCAGGTGCAGAGTCTGAAACATCGGCCCGGTGACATTCCAGTGAAAGTTGTGCGTCTTGAGGTACAGGGTGTAAGTGTCGGCCAGCATATGCGACAAACCTTCTGCGATCTTCTTGCGGTCTTTTTCGGAAATGCCGATATTGATGGTGATTTTGCTCATGATGTTCTCCTTATAATTTAGTAAAAACAACGGGAACTCACTGGTGATGCAGCCCAGCGGTTACACTTTATACCTTGTAGCTCAAAATTTCTACTACACTTGCGCCATGGTTAACACCGACCAACCTTACCGCGAAAATCCCTTACTCAGGCTGAGCTACAACCTGATCGCGCCGCTCTATGATCTGGTCATAGAACGCCCATTGTTGAAGGCACGCGCCAATTCACTGCGCGCGTTGCCATCCGATATGGTCGGAAAGGTGCTGTTGAGCGGTGCCGGCACTGGGCTTGATCTGCCGTTATTGCCTGCGATGCACCGTTACACCGCGCTCGATTTCAACGCGGCAATGCTGTCGCGCGCCAGGCCGCGCGGTGCGGGGTTGCGGGTGGATTGGGTGCTGGGTGACAGCATGGCATTGCCGTTTGCCGACGCGCATTTCGACCATGCCGTGCTGCATCTTATCCTCGCCGTCGTGCCACAACCCGCGCAATGCCTAAGCGAGGCGGCGCGCACAATCAAGCCCGGCGGCACAATTATCATTCTCGATAAATTCCTGCGCCCACAACAGCGCGCCTGGTTGCGCCGCGCGCTCAACCCGCTGTCGCGCCGTATCGCCACAAGGATGGACGTGGTGTTCGAGGATGTGTTGCGCGAAGTGTCGGGACTACAATTGGTCAGCGACGTGCCGCTGCTCGCCGGAGGCTGGTTTCGCGGGATAGTGCTGCGGAAAGATTAAACGGCAATTCATCGACGAAAGACACGAAATAAAGCAAAAAACTGCATTAGCTCTGAAACTCACCCATTGGGTATCAATTCGCAGCACGGAGCCTTTTGAATTTTTCGTGCCTTTCGTGCTTTTTGTTAACCAATGACTTAGAGCATGTTTCATCGCGCTTAGCCAGATGGCTAGTCAGTTCATCAGGACAAATACTTTTTCTGGTTTTAAAGCCTCGTTTTTACCGCAAGGTATAAACGCCACACGGTGTTAAAATCGCGCTCCCAAATTTTCAGCGATTGAATTTCAATGCTTTCCACTGCCAATATCACCATGCAATTCGGGGCGAAGCCCCTGTTTGAAAACGTCTCCGTTAAATTCAGCGACGGCAACCGCTACGGCCTGATCGGTGCGAACGGTTGCGGCAAGACCACCTTCATAAAAATTCTCGGCGGCGACCTGGAGCCTTCCTCCGGCAACGTGATGCTGGACAAAGATGAGCGGCTCGGCAAGCTGCGCCAGGACCAGTTCGCCTTCGAGGATATACGCGTGTTGGACGTGGTAATGATGGGGCACGCCGAGATGTGGGCGGCGATGTCGGAGCGCGACGCGATTTACGCCAACCCAGATGCCAGCGAGGAAGACTACATGCAAGCCGCCAATCTGGAAGCCGAGTTTGCCGAATACGACGGCTACACCGCCGAACCGCGCGCCGGAGAATTATTGCTCGGCGTGGGCATTCCGATAGAGCTGCATAACGGGCCGATGCGCGAAGTTGCTCCCGGCTTCAAGCTGCGCGTGCTGCTGGCGCAGGCGTTGTTTTCCACCCCGGACATCCTGTTGCTGGACGAGCCGACCAACAACCTCGACATCAATACCATCCGCTGGCTGGAGGATATCCTCAACGCGCGCAATTGCACCATAGTAATCATTTCGCATGACCGCCATTTTCTGAACAGCGTGTGTACCCACATGGCCGATCTGGATTACGGCAAGATCACCGTTTACCCCGGTACTTATGACGATTACATGCTGGCATCGACGCAGGCGCGTGAGCAGCAGTCATCGGACAATACCAAGGCCAAGGAAAAAGTGGCCGAACTGAAAGCCTTCGTGGCGCGCTTTTCGGCGAATGCTTCCAAGGCCAAACAGGCCACCTCCCGCGCGCGCCAGATCGACAAGATCAAGATCGAAGATATCAAGCCCTCCAGCCGCCAGTACCCGTTCATCCGTTTCGATTACGACGAGCGCGACAAGCTGCACCGCGTCGCGGTAGAAGTGCAGAAGTTGTCGAAAGGTTTCGACCGGATGCTGTTTTCCAATGTAAATTTCCGCATCGACGCGGGCGAAAAAATAGCCATCATCGGCCCAAACGGCATCGGCAAAACCACGCTGCTGCGCTGCCTGGCGGGCGATCTCGCGCCGGACGCAGGCAGCATCAAATGGACGGACAAGGCCAAAATCGGCTACTACGCGCAGGACAACACCGCCGAATTTTCCCAAGACAAACTCATGATGGACTGGATGACCTATTGGCGCGGCCCGAACGACGACGACCAGATGGTGCGCGGCACGCTGGGCCGTCTGTTATTTTCCGGCGACGAAGCCAAGAAAAGAGTGCAGGTGCTGTCCGGCGGCGAGAAAGGGCGCATGCTGTTCGGCAAGCTGATGCTGCAACGCCCCAACGTGTTGCTGATGGACGAACCGACCAACCACATGGACATGGAATCCATCGAGTCGCTCAACACCGCGCTCGAACTGTACAAAGGCACGCTGATCTTCGTCAGCCATGACCGCGAGTTTGTTTCGTCGCTGGCGACGCGCATCTTCGAGATTTCCGACAAGGGCGTGACAGACTACCATGGCAACTACGAGGAGTACCTGCGCGATCAGGGGATGGCGCTGTAAAGGAATTTTGAGCTCGTTCTCATACCTTGACCATCCGCTTCGCGGTGCGGATTTCCTGTTTGTGAATGGCAGGTTACGACCCGAAGGGGTCAATCAATCCGGCATTCCTCTTACTCCAAAGCCGTCATTCAGATCACGAGACCTGAAGCAAATCACCTTTCACAAGCGCTTCAAATACGTTTGCGCAACAACAGATGGGTCGTCACGCCCGCAATCACAAACCACACCGCAGTACGCATGCTCATCGCGATAACCGTGCGTTGCTCATAAGCGCCACCGGAATTGATGTGCATGCCGAACCCGATGAATGTGAGTGCGATTGCTGTGGCAATTGCCACGGCTAGCCAAACAGCCCAACGTTGTTGCAGCCACAATCCAATGCCGACGGCAATGTAGGCAAAGCCAGACAAGAAATTGAACCATAGCACGAATGGCACATAGTTCCCGGCCGCAGCGACTGCCGCCTCGTTTCCCAGCAATACCGCGCCACCTTCTTTAATCGTCATCAAGCCAAATAGGATCGCCACGATCGAGAGCGAACTTATCAGCCAGCCTCGTGGTTGTTTGAGTTTAGTCATGTTTATGGCACCTTTCTTTCAAATGAATGCCGAACCCGAACGGTTCGACTTGGTTCATTTGGCTTCTTCAAAGAAGCGATACATCTCGTGGCATGCGATGCAGTTATTCATAGCAACACTCAGCTTGGTCACTACCTGATCGCTGTCTTTTGACTTTGTCGCTTCAGCGGCGATGTCGTCAAATTTTCCTCGCGTATCAAAACCCAGCGCCTTCATCTCAACAGGGAGTTTCCTGAATAATGAGCCATGAGTATCGCCTCGGCACCCATTCCAGATGCTTTGGCTGATTTGATGACCGCATCGAAATCTTTCGCGGAAGCTGCCGCTAATATGCCTTGCGAGCTTTGCAACCACACACGCATTTCCAACAATAAAGCGTTGCGCTCATCTTTACTCAACATAACCGCCTGACGACCGTCGTCCGACGGCCGCACATTACCTACCGTAAATTTGTACCCCAATGCGGCAACGACAACAGACAGCACAGCAACCAAAATCCAACTCAATTTACAGCTCTTCAAAATATCCCCCCTATGTGATGGCACACCAATGGCCGATTTACTTGCTTGCGGTGCCGTAAAAATGTTCAACGAATTTGCCACGAAAGGTCTGGTGGCAATTCAAACAGGTGGCTTGCACCTTCTGGAACGCGGCGATGACTTTTTGCCCGTCCTTCTCATGTGCGACATGCTCCAGCCCATGTGCAGCCTCATGGGTTTCGCCGTCAAATTCTTTGAACTTGGACATCTCCGCACCCATGAAACTCATGATGCGCATTTTTTCGGACATCGGCGGTTGTGGATGCGCCGCGATCAGTGGAGCTGTCTTGGCAACCAATTCCCAGTCTTCGCGCGAGATACCGTCGGTG
>CAIZNF010000533.1 GCA_903934275.1 uncultured Nitrosomonadales bacterium | reverse complement strand
GGTCATTGATGATCCCAAGCAAGTGGTAGCGGCGATCTTCAAGTATTATGAAACACGCGGTTTCGAGCCGTCTCCAACCGAACGAGAGATTCAACTGAATCTGTAAGCCTCTTCTGTTAAAATCGCACTATATCAACCAAATTCCTGACGAGGTCATGATGCGCCGTCTTTCCAGTCTTCTAATACTGATCCTGTTGGCCCCCATGCTCGTCATGGCTGCCGACAAGCCCGTGCTGGAACCTTTGCCCGAGCCGCCTCAAGCGCCGGCAGGTTATGAGCCAGACCCCGAAACCGAGCCACAGGTAACCATCGTCAAGCGTGGCGAGGATTCGATCGAGGAATATCGCATGAATGGTGAGTTGTACATGCAGAAAATCACGCCCTCGCATGGTGTTCCTTACTACCTGGTAAAAGAAAACGTCGATGGCGGCTGGGCACGCATGGACGGCCCCGGCGAGCGTCTCGCCATCCCCAATTGGGTATTGTTCAGGTTCTAGCAGTCAGCTTTCAGCAATCAGCTTTCAGCAAAACCCGGTCGGGTGCTGTGGCTGAGAGCTGAGAGCTGACGGCTGAAAGCTATTCATGTCCGTCTTTACCACGGTAACATCCGACCAGTTGCGGGTCTGGCTGAAAAATTATCCCTTGGGTGAATTGCACGACCTCAAGGGCATCGCTTCCGGCATTACCAATACCAATTACTTTGTCACGACTGATACCGGTCGTTATGTGCTGACTTTGTTCGAGCACAACGGTGCAGATGAGTTACCTTATTTTCTCAATCTGATGGCGCATCTGGCTGGTCATGGCGTACTTTGTCCGCAGCCAGTATCCAACAATGCCGGTGCCTACCTGGATGAGCTCAGCGGCAAACCGGCTGCACTGGTGAGTTGTTTGCGTGGGACTTCGCTGGAAATCCCGGCCCCCCACCATTGTGCAGAAGTCGGCGCTTTTCTCGCCCACATGCATGTTGCCGGACTGTCGTTCCCCGCCACGATGGAGAATCCAAGAGGCCCTCATTGGTGGAGAGTGACGGCAGAAGCGGTTCTGCCTTTTCTTGATGCACCACAGCGTGCGCTACTGGAGGCAGAGCTTGCCTATCAGTCGGGATTTCGAGGTTTGGACTTGCCGCGCGGGGTGATTCATGCTGACCTGTTCCGCGATAACGTCCTGTTCGATGTCGATCAGTTGGGTGGCGCAATTGATTTCTACTACGCCTGTAACGATGTGCTGGCCTATGATCTTGCCATTACGGTCAATGACTGGTGTGTGCACGCAGACGGAACGCTGGATGAGCCGCGCTTGCAGTCCATGCTGGCCGCTTATCAAACCGTGCGGCCGTTGAATGATGCGGAACGGGCTGCCTGGCCTGCGTTGTTGCGCGCCGGAGCGCTCCGCTTCTGGCTCTCGCGCTTATATGATTTTCATTTTCCCAAGCCAGGTGAAATGACACATGCCAAGGACCCCGGCCACTTCCGTCGCGTGCTGGAAGCCCGCATCCGGGGTGATGTAAGTATTGGTTCTCTATGGATATGATTTTGAAGGAGTTAGCATGATTATCAAAAGCGTCGCTGCGGGAGACGGATGGGTCTGGATTCGCGGTGGCTTTGACCTGTTCAGGCAGAATCCGGTGATCTGGATTGCATTGTTTTTCATTTACCTGCTGATCGGCATGGCACTATCGATCGTTCCGGGCATTGGGCCTATTGTTCTCAATTTGCTGGCACCTGTCTTCATGGCTGGCTTCATGCTCGGCTGCCAGGCGCTGGAAAGCGGCGAAGAGCTGGAAATCAATCACCTGTTTGCCGGGTTTAAAAACAATACCTCACAGCTTATCACCGTAGGCGGCATCTACCTGGCAGGTATCATCATCATTGTCGGACT
>CAIZNF010000532.1 GCA_903934275.1 uncultured Nitrosomonadales bacterium | reverse complement strand
GGAATACTCAATGCTCTTGTTCTTGGACTTTGATGGCGTTTTGCACCCGAATGCCAACAAAACCCCCTCAACAAAAGCTAGGCGCATGATGGCTTAGTTTGTAGTTGAATTTCATATTATTTCCTTTGCTCTTAGCTCTGGTTTTAGGCAAATACAGCCACCCGTTCAAATACGGTAACACGCATTTCTTTACCCATCGATTCGTTCACTGCCGTGCCAACCGTTAAATAATTTTTGGGTGCTAATAAATAGTTCGAGTTGTCGGATGATAGTTTCAAGCATCGCAATACCTCGCCCACTTCACTTAACTTCAAGGCGCTGGACGAAGTGATAACGACAAGCAAACAGCGGCGCTCAAGGGTTACATCTACGTCTTGCAGCATAAGGTTGGCGATGGCTTGGCCAGCAGCTATTTTCGCTCGCGCTATACCTGATGCAGTAGCCGTTCCTATTTTGTAAATACCAGAGGTGTAAAAATAGATGAAAATGTCCACAAAGTCCAAGGGCGATAAACCGCTTAGGGTAAGCTCCGATATGTCGGCCACAATATCCGCAACTGCTATGTGCCATGCCGAGTAACTATATGCAATAACCTCCTTATTGCCGAATACTTCCCTCACGTAGGCATTGGACAAAACGATCAATGCATCAACATAATTTGATAGCACTTCAATCCCGTCATTCGAATGATATTCTTTCCAGCTCCCTTCAAAACCAAAAGGTGTGGTGACCGCAGCCAGCGTCAGAATTCCAAAATCACGGGCGATTTTCCCCACGACTTGCGTAAGCTGAGTACCAGTTCGTCCGCCCATTCCGGCAATCATAAATATGATGTGCGCATCGCCAATGGAAAGCATCATGTGTATTTGCGCTGCCGCTGTTTCTGCATCGGTTATTTGTAATTGAGTTTTTGCGTGGCAACGGCTCAACGCCTGCGCATCAGTATCAATGGCGATAAATTCAACACCCTTTACGCCTTGCTCAATCATGTAATTGATTGCATTGCCGCCACACCCGCCGATTCCAACCACCTTGATGACTACATCAGCTTCATTTTCAAATGTTTTGAACATTGGCACCCTACAAAACAATATCAATGTCGCCATCATATTGTCCGACTGCGACACACTGTGGCGCAGTCAGAGTGCTAAATGCACATGGGTGGTTGCACACAAATGAATTGCTGAAGGAATACTCAATGCTCTTGTTCTTGGACTTTGATGGCGTTTTACACCCGAATGGTCTCGACAAAGAGCTGTTTTGCCGCGTTGCGTTGCTTTGGAAAATCCTGCGGACTTGTCCGTGTGTAAAAGTGGTTTTTTCAACTTCCTGGCGGGAAATTCACAATTTTGACGAAATGGTGGAGTTTGTGACCTGTGGCGGTGGCGAGGATTTGGCGGGCCGTTTTATCGGCAGAATACCGACCTTTTCGGACGTGGGAAATTACCCCCGGCGCGACATCGAAATCCAAAGCTGGCTGGATGTTAACG
The DNA here is from genome assembly GCA_903934275.1 of uncultured Nitrosomonadales bacterium. Taxonomy (GTDB): domain Bacteria; phylum Pseudomonadota; class Gammaproteobacteria; order Burkholderiales; family Gallionellaceae; genus Gallionella. The sequence goes on along the minus strand of CAIZNF010000532.1, from coordinate 111 downwards.
GTTATTCATGCCAGTGGATTGCAATTGACGACATGCCGGAATTGTTCAATGGTGAGCATCCCAATCTCTATGTTGTTGCTGGAAACTGCGGGCTGACGGACACGGACGTAT
>CAIZNF010000531.1 GCA_903934275.1 uncultured Nitrosomonadales bacterium | reverse complement strand
CGACATGATCAAGAACGGGCGGCGCGGCTCGCTGTCCTGCACGCTCACTGTAAAGGGTGTGCAGGGACATATCGCCTATCCCCATCTGGTCAAAAATCCCATTCATCTCGCTGCGCCGGCCATTTCCGAGCTCGCGAACACCACATGGGACAACGGCAATGAATATTTCCCGCCTACTTCCTGGCAGATTTCCAATATTCACGGCGGCACCGGAGCTACCAACGTAGTCCCTGGCACGCTGGAAATTATGTTCAACTTCCGCTTTTCCACTGCCAGCACGGTGGACGATCTGAAGAACAAAGTCCGTGTAATTCTTGACCGGCACAGCTTAGAATACGACTTGTGCTGGGAGCTGTCGGGCAATCCATACCTCACCCCGCGCGGCAATTTGGTGAACATAGTCAGCGCCGCGATATTCGAAGTGACCGGAGTGACGACCGAACTTTCCACCGGCGGCGGCACTTCCGACGGACGCTTCATCGCCGACATCTGCCCGCAGGTGATCGAACTTGGCCCGCTCAATGCCACCATCCACAAGATCAACGAATGCGTGGCTGTAGCCGATCTCGACGCGCTGTCAAATATCTACTGCCTCACTTTACGCAAACTGCTTACCGAATGAAATATCTCATCCTGACTCTGTTTATCGTCGCGCTGCTGTGGATTATTTCCATCGCTTGGCACAACCGGCGCAAGCCTCTCTATGACAACCACGACAGCAGCGGCTCCAGCGGTTCTGCAGAAAGTGGATCATCATCAAACTGCGGCGGACATGACGGTGGTTGCGGCGGTGGAGATGGCGGCGGAGGCGATTGATGGGCAGCTATTTTTCCGGCGCGACACACAACCTTCACACTGTGCGCGATTGGCTGCGCTTCGCGGTGAGCCGATTCAATCAGGGCAAATTATTTTTTGGGCACGGCAGCGGCAATGCATACGATGAGGCCGCTTACCTGATCCTGCATACGCTGCATCTGCCGCCGGATCGGCTCGATCCATTTCTCGATGCGCGCCTAACCGACATGGAACGCGCCGAAGTGTTGAACATCATCCAGCAGCGCGTCGAGCGGCGCGTGCCGGCCGCCTATCTGACGCGTGAGGCTTTTCTGGGTGATTTCAGTTTTTATGTAGATGAGCGCGTCATCGTGCCGCGCTCGTTCATTGCAGAATTATTGCTCGAACAACTCGCGCCGTGGATTGCCGAACCGGAAGAGATCGGCCGCGTACTGGACTTGTGCACCGGCAGCGGCTGCCTTGCCATCCTCGCCGCACATGCTTTCCCCTATGCCAGCGTGGATGCGGTGGACTTGTCACCGGATGCGCTATCCGTTGCCGAACGCAATGTTGCCGACTACAACCTGCAAGACCGCGTGCATCTGATCGAATCGGATATGTTCGCCAAACTCGACAACCAGAAATACGACATCATCATCAGCAACCCCCCTTATGTGAATGCCGCATCGGTCGCCGCACTGCCGCAGGAATACCTGCACGAACCCAAACTGGCGCTCGGCAGCGGCAATGACGGACTGGATGCCACACGCGACATCCTCAAACATGCGGCACAACATCTCACCGATAACGGCATACTACTAGTCGAGATCGGCCACAACCGTGATGCATTGGAAGCAGCCTATCCCAGCTTACCGTTCACCTGGCTGGATGTCAGCACAGGCGACCAGTTTGTGTTCATGCTGCACAAAAACGACCTAATCTAAATGCAACCAGTCGATCACTACGAGAACTTCCCAGTCGCTTCCATCCTGATGCCAAAACGGCTGCGTAAGCCGGTGGCGGCGATTTACCATTTTGCGCGTGCGGCGGACGATATCGCCGACGAGGGCGACCTACCCGATGAGGAGAGACTCGGGCAACTCGATGAATTTCGCGCCGAACTGGCGCGCATTGCAGCGGGTGAAACGCCGCTCATGCCGTTGTTCCTGAATCTCGCCGCAGAGATACGGCAGCACACGCTACCGATGCAGCCGTTTTATGACTTGCTCGATGCATTCTCGCAGGATGTGGTGAAGAAACGCTATGCAAATTTCGACGAGCTACTCGATTACTGCCGCCGCTCCGCCAATCCGGTCGGCACGTTGCTGCTGCATCTCTATGGTGAAGCCACTCCGGTCAATATCGCCTATTCGGATGCCATTTGCACCAGCCTGCAACTGATCAATTTTTGGCAGGATGTCGCAAAGGATTACGCCATCGGGCGCATCTATCTGCCGCTGGAAGAGATGGCGCAATACGGTGTAAGCGAGGAGCAGATCGCGCGGGGAATTACCGATGACGCATGGCGCGGGCTGATGCATTTCCAGGCGAGCCGCGCCCGCGCCATGATGAGCTCGGGCGCACCGCTCGGCAGCATCCTCACCGGACGCATCGGCATGGAGATGCGCATGATCATCGCGGGCGGCTTGTGCATCCTCCGCAAGCTGAGAAATACCGACTACGACATATTCAACAAACGCCCGGTATTGCGCCCGCTCGACTGGTTTGCCATGGTGGCCAGAAGCGCACCATTTATTTTTTGATATGGCAACTCCCGTATGACACCCGACCAATATTGCCAGGACAAAACCGCCGCCAGCGGCTCCAGCTTCTACTACAGCTTCCTGTTTCTGCCACCGGATAAACGCCGCGCCATCACCGCGCTGTATGCCTTTTGCCGCGAAGTGGACGATGTGGTGGACGAATGTTCTGATACCAATGTGGCTCGCACCACGCTCAACTGGTGGCGTGTACAAGTGGCGGAAATTTATGGCGGAAAACCGCAGCATCCGGTGGCGCAGGCATTGATTTCTGTGGTGCGGCAATTCAACCTGAAGCAAGAACATCTGCTGGAAATCATCGATGGCATGGAGATGGATATCGACCAGCCTCGCTACCCTGATTTCAAGTCGCTGCAACTGTATTGCTATCGTGTCGCGTCGGTGGTCGGGCTACTGTCGGCGGAAATCTTTGGCTATAGCGACCGTAGCACGCTGGAATACGCGCACGACCTCGGCATCGCGTTCCAGCTCACCAACATCATCCGCGATGTCGGCGAGGATGCGCGGCGCAATCGCATTTACCTGCCGATGGACGAGCTGCAGCAGTTTGGTGTGGCGGCGGCAGATATTCTCAACGCGCGCGAAACAGAGAATTTTCACAAACTGATGGTGTTCCAGATCGAGCGCGCGCAACAGTACTACCGGCAAGCATTTGAACATCTCCCCGCAACAGATCGCAAGATGCAGCGCACCGGCCTGATCATGGCGGCAATCTACCGCACCACGCTGGATGAGGTCGCCGCCAGCGGCTGCCATGTCTTGAAAGAGCGCGTCTCGCTCACCCCGTTGCGCAAACTGTGGCTGGCTTTAAAAACTTGGATCAGGAACTAACCCCCCTGCATCTCCCCTTATCAGGGGGGAGCATTCCCCCTCCCCTGACAAGGGGAGGCCGGGAGGGGTTTGGTGTTGGAATCATCGGCGGCGGCTATGCGGGCATGGCGGCAGCGGTCGCCTTGTCCGAGCGCGGCATTCCCGTCACTGTGTTCGAAAGCGCCCAGCAGCTCGGTGGACGCGCGCGCGGTGTAGTTCATCGGGATGCCCAACTGGACAACGGCCAGCATCTGCTGCTCGGTTGCTATCGCCAGACACTACGCCTGATCGAACAGGTCGGCGGCAACCTCGAACAGGACTTCTTGCGCCTGCCGCTACAACTCGATTTGCATGGCAAGTTTTCTCTCAGAGCACCGCACCTACCCGCGCCATTGCACCTGCTGGTTGCTTTACTCAGTGCGCGGGGGCTATCATTCGGCGCACGCCTGAACGCCGCGCGTTGCATGCTCGCGTTGCGCCGCACGAATTTCCTCCTGCCTACCGACATGACCGTTGCCGAGTTGCTGGCGCAACACGGGCAGGATGCCGAATTGACCCAAAAACTTTGGGAGCCACTGTGCATCGCCGCGCTGAACACACCGCTCCACAAAGCTTCCGCGCAAGTATTTCTTAACGTGCTGCGTGATGCGATGAACCAATCGCGTGCCGACAGCGACATGCTGCTGCCCCGCGTAGACTTCTCCGCGCTGTTTCCGCAACGCGCGGCAAGTTACGTTGAGCTGCGCGGCGGCAGTGTGTTGACCTCCTGCGGCGTAGAAAAAATCACCCCTAAAGACGGCGGCATCGAACTCGCCACAGCCAAAAATGCAACCACCTTCAGTCATGTAATCTGCGCCGCGCCGCCTGCAATTGCCGCCAGACTGTTACGCTCCACCACGGCGCTTGAAAGTGTTGTAACACAAATTGAGACCTTGCAGCATCAGCCGATCTACACCGTATATCTTCAATATGCGCCAACAGTGGGCTTACCATATCCCATGCTCGGGCTGTACCAACGCTACAGCCAGTGGCTATTCGACAAGGGGCAGATTGCCGGGCAACACGGCCTGCTCGCCGCTGTCATCAGTGCGGAAGGCATCCATCAGGAATTGCCCCAAGAACAGCTGGCGCAAAAAGTGATCACAGAATTGCGCGAAGAATTCGGCATCGCAGATCAACCGAAATGGTTCAAAATCATCGCCGAAAAACACGCCACATTTACCTGTTCACCCAATCTGCAACGCCCTTCACAACAGACCGCCCTCCCCGGCCTGCTACTGGCGGGCGACTATACCGCAGGCGACTATCCCGCCACGCTGGAAGGCGCGGTGCTAAGCGGGTTACGCTGCGCCAATCTGATTTTAAAATTGTGATCGTATCGTTGTTTTGCGAGGCCGAGTGTAGCGCAATCCGGTGGCATCAGAGCCGGAACCAAAATTGTAGGTCGGGCTCTGCCCGACATGGTGG
>CAIZNF010000530.1 GCA_903934275.1 uncultured Nitrosomonadales bacterium | reverse complement strand
GTTCATCGAGGGCGGGAACAGGTAGTTTATGTCGCGTTTGATTGGTTTGAAGCGGCTCATTTAATTTATTTAACTTGTTGATTAACAAGTTGAATTATACCATTTTGCAATGGTAATTTGTTGGTTTTTTTGGCGTTTTTGATTCGAGGAAGTCAGACAGGCTGCTAGTCTCTTATCAGCCAAGTGATGTTAAATAATGACAAGAATTTTTCAACAAAACTGTATGGCGGGCTCTGCCCACCATGTCGGGCAGAGCCTGATATGTACGCAAAGCCCGTGTAGAAGCGACCTCTTGGTCGCGATTCGGTGAGCACCTCAACATGCAACGCGGCCGGGAGACCGCTCCCACAAGAGCAATGGATGGGCGGGAAATTTCTCACGCCACCCGGAGATACGTCCACGTTAGTTTGAATCGCACCCGATTGTCAGAGGTTTCATAGACACTTTGGCAGTTGTAGTACAATCGCGACGGTATCAACTTACAATTCTTTTTTTGTCGTTTATTTTTAAGGAGTGAATTATGAATATCGGATCAGCAAACGTGGAAGGTGAAGTCAGCAAAGAAAAGTTGGTGCAGGATTTGCGCGTGGTAGTGTCGGATGCCGAAGAATTGTTGCGTGCGACAGCCAGCTTGGCGGGCGAGAAAGTATCTGCGGCACGCGAGCGTATTCAGGATAGCCTGGCTGCCGCCAAGGAGCGCCTTGCCGATGTGCAGGAACATGTTGCCGTGAAGACCAAGCAGGCGGCAAGAGTGACCGATGAGTATGTGCATGAAAATCCGTGGAAGGCGGTCGGTATCGCGGCCGGAGCCGGTTTGATTGTGGGTATGTTGATTTCGCGCGGACGCTAAGCGATGCAGGAAGCAGGCTCAGGCCTGATGGGTTCAGTCAAACGGCTGACCGCGACGCTGACTTCTATTGTTTCAACGCGGCTTGAGTTGTTGGCGAATGAGCTGCAAGAGGAGCGTTTGCGTTTGACGCAGATGCTCCTTTTTGCATTGTTCGCGCTGTTCTGTTTCGGTATGGGCTTGCTGCTGCTTACCGTTTTTATCGTGGTGCTGTTCTGGGATGATCACCGCCTTGCAGTGCTCGGTGCGCTGGGCGTTGTTTTTTTCGTGATGGGTTCGTTTGCGGTGGTATCGCTGCGTGGCAGGGCGCGGGAAAAATCCAAACTATTTTCCGCCAGCCTGGCCGAATTGGGCAAGGATAGGGAGCAGCTTGGTGCCGGCCATGAATAAGGATATGTTTGCGGTGATGCAACGGCGCGGCGAACTGTTGGCGAGAATCGCGGCGCAACGCGACCAGGTGGCCGCAACCGCAGTGCGTTGGCAAGCACCGTTGGTGTTTGCCGATAGAGGATTGGCCACCGTGCGGTTCCTGCGTTCCAACCCGGTACTTGTCGCCGCTGCGGTTGCTATTCTCGTGATCCGTCGGCGCGGCTTGACGGGTATGGTAGCGGCCGGGTGGCGGATGTGGCGATTGTATAAATCCGCTATGTCTTTTTCTGCAAAGATAGCATCTTATTCGCGTCATTAACAAAGGTTGTCTGGACGCTTTGTGGTGGCTCAGCACCCCACGCTAGCTGCTCTGCATCCAGAACCGGATAATCCGTTTATATGGCCGGTTTTCTGTTAACGCAACTAATCGCGGCCTAGAGATTGCTTCCACGGGGCGTGCAACTGTTTCATTATTCGGGGTGTTCTTTGCATCATGCCCGTTAAGTTAACGTACAAAACTCAATAACGAATTTCATCCAGGCGAATGACACAACTACCACGCAGAAGAGCTGTTTTAATTTTGCAACGAAAATGGGCAAGTGTGCGCTCGATGCAAGAGAACCAGCGTTTGTATATCCGTGACGAGCTTTCGCAAGTGCGGGGGTTGATCCCCATTCTGATGAAACGTCGCAACGGAGAGAAATGGAGCGCGGAGGATCGCAAGGTGCTACAGCGCGACTTGCGTGCCTTATCCAACTTGAGCCCTTATCTGATTCCGCTGGTCATGCCTGGCGGTATCCTGATGCTTCCTGTGCTTGCTTGGTGGCTGGATTACCGCCGCAAGGGGCGGGGAAACGCAGCTGACCGGTAAGTGGTTTTTATTCCATTTTTCCTTCAAATGGGTAGAAATTTGTAGGTCGGGCTGCGCCCGACAGCTATATTTGGCGGGTAGAATCCGCCCTACGTTATTGCACCGTCATGATAGAGAAACGGAATTAAAGCACAGCACGCATCATACAAGTTTGTTGATTTGTAACGTAAATTAAAGGTTCCCTAGAGTTGGGTATTTAGGGCACATTGTTGTAAACGACTTGCATGCGTTTTTGCGTTTTATTCAGGATTTGATCTTTGGGGGTGTTGCGGCGTGCCGCTTGGTGCGAACGGTTGCCAGTTTTGGCCAAGCGGTTGGAGCGTTTGCGGACTGCTGTTTGCACGACGGTAATGGTCTGGCCCGGTTCGAGTTGTTTCAGTTTGTCGTTTGAGCTTTGCAGGCTGGCGACGCTGACATGGTAACGGCGCGCCACGCTCGCTAGAGTTTCGCCTTTTCTCGCGGTATGTTTGATAGTGCGGGTGCGGCTATCGCTGGTGGGTGCCAGGTGCATGTTGAATGCTTCGAATTCGCTTTCAGTTGCGTTCTCCTCGCCGTTGATCGGCACTAGCAGTGTTTGCCCGGTGCTCGCGTTGGCGGAACCGGACAGGCCGTTCACCGACTTGAGTTTCTCCACGGAAAGCCCGAAGCGCGGTGCTAGACGGTCAAGACGCTCGCCCTTTTTGGGCTGATAGGCTTGCCAGCTGACCAGTGGCTTGTCATAGTCCTCCAGGTTGGCGCGGAATGTTTCAACGGCATTTGTCGGCAGCAGAATCAAGTCGCTATTGCCTTGCAAAATCACCGGGCGATTGTGACCGGGGTTGAGCGCCATGAATTCTTCCATCGGGATATCGGCTAACTGTGCGGCCAGTTTTACGTCAATATGTTTGGCGGTGGCGACAGCCGCAAAGTAAGATTCATTGGGAATATCCTGCAATACCATGCCGAAGCTTGCCGGGTTTGCAATGATATTTTTGACGGCCAGCAATTTTGGCACGTAGCTGCGTGTTTCGTCGGGTAGTTTCAGGCTCGTGTAATTCACCGGCAAACCGCGTTTGCGATTGCGCTCCTGCGCGCGGAATACCGCACCTTCGCCCCAATTGTAGGCGGCCAGAGCCAACTCCCAATCACCGAACATGTCGTGTAATTTTTGCAGGTAGTCGAGCGCGCCGGTGGTTGCACTGATTACGTCGCGGCGACCGTCGTACCACCAGTTTTGCTGCATACCAAAATTTTTTCCGGTGGAAGGGATGAACTGCCAGATGCCCGAAGCGCGGCTGGTTGAATACGCGCCCGGGTTGAAGGCACTTTCTATTATCGGCAGCAAAGCTATTTCGCTGGGCATACCGCGTCGTTCCACTTCGCCTGTGATGTAGTAAAGATAGCGGCGTGCGCGGTCGGTCATGCGTGCCACGTAATCGGGATGGTTGACATACCATTTTTCTTGTTTGGTGACCAGCGGGCTGTCCAGATCGCGCATGGCAAAACCGTTGCGGATGCGCTCCCAAAGGTCATGTTTGGACAGGTCGTTATCGGGGATGATATCCAGCTTGATGTTGCGCGCGTTCGAAAGCATGAGTGGAGTGGTGGAATCGGTTGGAGATGCACCGAGCGCAAGACGCTCCTCCGCATGCGCGAGCGGGGTCGAAATCAGGATACCGATGGTGATAAGTATTGAAAAAATTAATCGAATCAATGACACAGGCATGGCCCCGATAAGCTCAAACTCCTGCGATAGTAGCTCAGGTATCGCGGTTGGGTCAATCGAAAATAGGCGGGGCGAAAACAGGCGGGGCTATCTTTGATTCGGAGTGGGTAGCTTGTAGCTTGTAGCTTGTAGCTTGTAGCTTGTAGCTTGTAGCTTGTAGCGGGTGCAGGTAGCCAACCTCTGTTTGATAGCATCTGATACGTGGTTTCAC
>CAIZNF010000529.1 GCA_903934275.1 uncultured Nitrosomonadales bacterium | reverse complement strand
GTAGGTTGGGCAAAGCGTAGCGTGCCCAACATAAAAATGGCCTCTTTGTTCGTTGGGCACGCTACGCTTTGCCCAACCTACGGGAAGACAGTTTGCCATTTTTGGTTCCGGCTTGCCCGGCTTAGGCTTCAATCCATCAGACTTATACTCGACAAATGCACTGGCTGAACTTCGTGGCTAAGCAGGTCGTTTTTTGGAGAGAGGCTGGTTAAATAGCGGATTACAAGTGCGGTTTATTACACCCTTGCGCACAAAGTTGCATCCTCATGAGGCGAATTTGCTCTAAAATACACCTGCGGTACTTTAAAGGCTTCATTCATTGGCCTTAACGTTAAAATAAACCGAGAGAGCGTGCATGTTAGTAATCATTGGCTATGTAATTGTGTGTTTCTCAGTCTTTGGCGGATTTGCCATGGCTGGTGGGCATTTGGCCGCCTTGTTTCAGCCGATTGAATTATTGATGATCGGCGGAGCCGCGCTCGGCGCATTTCTGGTTGGCAACACCGGTAAGGTCATCAAAGCGACACTCAAGGATTTTCCCAAGGTTTTCAAGGGGCCTCAGTATAGCAAGGCAACCTACATGGAAGCGTTGGCTTTGCTGTATGAATTGCTGAGCAAAGTGCGTAAAGAAGGCCTGATGTCCATCGAAGGCGACGTGGAAGATCCCCACGAAAGCCCGGTCTTCGGCAAATATCCAAAAATCACTGCGGATCATCACGTGATTGAATTCATGACCGACTATTTGCGCATCATGGTCAGCGGCAACCTGAATGCCATGGAAATCGAAAATCTGATAGATATAGAAATTGATACCCATCATCACGAAGCGGTAGTGCCATCTCATGTGATTGCCAAGTTGGGAGACGGAATGCCCGCATTCGGTATTGTCGCAGCGGTGATGGGCGTGGTGCATACTATGGAGTCGGTCGGCATTCCGCCCGCCGAATTGGGGATGCTGATTGCCCATGCGCTGGTGGGCACTTTCCTCGGTATTTTGCTTGCCTACGGATTTGTTGGCCCGCTGGCCTCAACGCTGGAACAAAAAGCCGATGAAGGCACCAAAATGCTCCAGCTCATCAAAGTGACGCTGTTGGCCAATCTTAACGGCTACGCACCGGCAATGGCGGTTGAATTTGGCCGCAAAGCACTGAGCTCGGTCGAGCGCCCCGGTTTTGCCGAACTGGAAGAATATGTTAAACAGAAGCGCTGATCAAGGATGGGGGGCAGGGAGTGGGAAGTGGGGTTTTACTCTTTACTCTCTACTCCCCACTTCCTACTCCCTATTTGTCTTCTGATTTCTGACCATGTCCGAAGACAAGAATAAAAAACCCATTGTTATAAAGCGCATTAAAAAAGTTGCGGGCATGGCCCACGGCGGCGCGTGGAAGATTGCTTATGCCGATTTCGTCACGGCGATGATGGCGTTTTTTTTGCTGATGTGGCTGTTGGGTTCGGTGACTGCGGGCGACCTGAAGGGTATTTCAGAATACTTTAAAACGCCGCTCAAGGTCGCGTTGTCGGGCGGATCGGGGAGTGGCGACAGTTCGAGCATTCTCAAGGGCGGCGGGCAAGATCTGACGCGTGCATCGGGGCAGGTCAAATATGGTGATTTACCACCTGAAAAGAAAATCATCAACATCAAAGCGCATACGCAAGCTTTAACGCGCGCCGAGCGCAAAATAGAACTCGAAAAACTCAAAGCACTGAAAGCTAGTATCGAGAGGGCTATTGATAGCAGCCCCAAGTTGCAGCAGTTCAAAAAACAAATCATGCTCGACATCACCAGCGAAGGTTTGCGCATCCAGATTGTCGATGAAAAAAATCGGCCAATGTTCCAGCTTGGCAGCGCTGAACTTGAACCTTATGCCAAGGAAATTTTGCATGAGATCGGTTTGATGCTGAATGAGGTGCCCAATAAAATAAGCATCTCCGGCCACACCGATGCGGCCGTTTACGGCGGCGGTGAAAGGGGGTACAGCAATTGGGAGTTATCTGCCGACCGCGCCAACGCGTCGCGCCGAGAATTGATCGCGGGCAGCATGGCGGACAGCAAAATCATCCGTGTGGTGGGTTTGTCATCCGCTGTTCCGTTTACGAAGGACGATCCGCTCAGCCCGGTCAACCGGCGCATCAGCATGATCGTGATGAATAAAAAAGCCGAAGATGCCGCCGGCCAGGATGGTGGCACGCTGGGAGAGGATATTGGCGAAGATGATGCGGAATCCGGCGATACCAGCAGCACCGGTGAAGTGCCAGCTGCTCCCGTCATGCCCCCTCCAGCGGAAGCGCAGCAAGCTGAAAAATCAGCTCATTGACGTGAATCGAGACCCGTTGTAAACCAAATGATCTCAAAATATGACAAGAATTTTTCAACGGAAATCGTAGGGTAGGCTCTGCCCACCATGTCGGGCAGAGCCCGACCTACATTAGCTCCTGCCCGACCGGCTCAGGTTAACGCGCATAGCACCCTTAAATCCACACCAAACATAGCGAAAAAAGTCACCTAATCCCGCGAATTAGCAGGTGTTTATTTCTCTGTTCACCTCAAGAAAGTTGGCTTGTTGCCGTTAAAGTGCCGTGGGTGGGGAGCTAGACGCGTAGATTGGATTAAAAACAGTCTTGGTTGTTTCTTGCGCAATTGATTTAATGGGGGTCGCGATGCTTGGTAATATGAAAATTAGTTCCCGGCTGATATTCCTGCTGGCTTTTCTGCTGGCGGGGCTTGTGCTGGTCGGTGCGGTGGGGCTGTACGCTGCCAACAAGGCGAATGGCGCGCTGGAGGCGACGTATAACGTCAAGTTAATTCCTCTCGCGCAAATGGATGTCATCGCCAGGGCTAATCTTGCCAATCGGTTGGCTATCGCCAACGCGTTCATACAACCGGAAAATACGGAAAAATATCTTCAGCAAATTGCCGACAATAAATCGGTGATCGACAAGCAGTGGGAAGCCTTCATGACTTCGCTGACCGACGAGGAAGATAAAATTCTGGCGGCAAAATTTGCTGCGGCACGGGGACGCTTTGTCGAGGAGGGCATCAAACCGGCAGTAGCCGCGATGCGCGCCAATAATGCCGCCGAGATCAGGCGGATCCAGATAGAGCATATTGTCCCCCTGAATGCCCCGTTAAACGAAACATTGGACGCGCTGATCGAAATGGAAAAGCGCGATGCCGAAAATTTGCACAAGGAATCGGTTGCATCCTTTAAAACCATGCGCATGTTATCCATCGCGCTGATTTTGCTCGGAGCGATATTGGGTGGCGCATTGGGATTTTCGATCATTCGCGGTGTCGATCTCTCGATAGGTGAGTTGCGCGGTGTGATGGTAAAAATGTCGGCGGACGGAAATTTAAGCGCGCGTGCCAAAGTGCATGGGCAGGATGAAATCGGCCAGGCTGCGACGGCATTCAACGGGTTGATTGACGGTTTTGCCAACATCATCCGGCAAGTGCTCGCCAATGCGGGCACGGTGTCCAGCACGGCAGCGCAGTTATCCGCCGCCTCGCTGCAAATTGCGCGAGGCTCGCAGACGCAAAGCGAGGCGGCGGCTTCCACGGCTGCCACGGTGGAACAAATCACCGTGAGCATCAATTCTGTATCCGGCAATACTGAAAACGTGCGCAAACTGTCCGAAGCGAGCCTGCAACAAACACAACAAGGCAACCAGAGCGTGACGGAAATGGTCGGCGAAATCGGCCATGTACAAGAGACTGTCAATTTGATTGCCGACTCGGTGAAAGAATTTGTCGACAGCACCCGCGCCATTGCCGGCATGACCCAGCAAGTGAAAGAAATTGCCGACCAGACCAACCTGCTGGCACTGAATGCGGCGATTGAAGCGGCGCGCGCAGGCGAGCAGGGGCGAGGCTTTGCGGTGGTGGCCGACGAGGTGCGCAAGCTGGCAGAAAAATCCGCGCAGTCGGCCAACGAGATCGACCGCGTGACCAATTCATTGAACCAGAAATCTACCGATGTCGAAGCCACAGTTCAAGCCGGTTTGCGCTCCCTGCAATCGACTCAAGAGCATATAGAGCAAGTATCTGCAATATTGACCAAGGCCGGAGAGTCGGTAGCTCAATCCAGCCGGGGAGTGGGTGAAATCGCCGTATCACTGGGCGAGCAAGGCAGCGCAAGCGCCGAAATTTCGCGCAATGTGGAGAAAATTGCGCAGATGTCGGAAGAGAACTATGTGGCGTTGGAATCGAAT
>CAIZNF010000528.1 GCA_903934275.1 uncultured Nitrosomonadales bacterium | reverse complement strand
GTGTTCACTTAATCCTCCCCCCCCCCCGCAAGGCAGGGCGACACAGAACTTGCTACCCTGACCATCCCCTGTCGATTCTGCCCAGATGCGCCCTTTGTGATGTTCGGCAATCTTGCGGCACAACGCCAGCCCTATATTCGTGCTATTTATTGTCTACTTGCTCATCATCTGCCAAGCGTGGACTTTCCCATCGCTCGCCAATCGCACGGACAACATCCACGAATTGATTCATATCCGTCGGTTTGACTATGTAATCGGCAGCGCCGAGAATGCGCGAAATGTCCGCATCTCTCTTGGCATGCGAATTGGATAGCACCAACACAGGAATGTCGCGCAGGTTCGGTTCTCCTTTGATGGCGGAGAGACATACCCCTCCGTCTAAGCGCGGCATATTGAGATCGAGCAAAATCAAATCGGGGCGCGGCGCGTCAAGAAAGCGAGTATCAGACCGGCGCAAGAATTGCAGCGCCTCGTAACCATCGATGGCTCGGTGAAAATCGACTTTGAGCCGGTTTTCTTCCAGTGCAAATTTAACGAGTTGGGCGTCCGCCTTTTCGTCTTCGACGAGCAGAATGACAAAAGGTCGTGTTCTAGTGTTCACCTAATCCTCCCCCCGCAGAACAGGTAGTGCGATACAGAACTTGCTGCCATGACCCTCTCCCTCTGACTCAGCCCAGATGCGCCCCTTGTGGTGTTCAACAATCTTGCGGCACAACGCCAGCCCGATGCCAGTGCCTTCATAAGCGGCGTGAGAATGTAACCGCTGGAACACCTTGAACAGTCGGTTTATCTGGTTGGGAATGATGCCCACGCCGTTATCGGCAACGCACAAGTGCCATTGATTGTTAATGACTTCGCCAGTGATGGTGATTTCAGGTGTTCTTCCAGCTATGCGGTATTTGGTGGCGTTGCCGATCAGGTTCTGGAAGAGCCTCACCATTTCGTCATGGCTGGCAAATATTTGCACCCAGTCACCGCTGATATTCAGATTGGCTTGTGCTTCTTTGATGGCTGGCTGGAGGAATAACAGGGCTTCATCGAGCACCGCACGACTATCAATCAGCGTTGGTGGCTCGCCCTGTCTGCCCACACGCGAGTATTCGAGCAATGCCATCAGCATCTGGTCGATGCGTTTTGCACCCTCAATGGCGTAGTCAAAATATTCGCGCTTTTCTCCGTCAAGCTGATCAGCCAGTTTTATTTCCAATAGTTGCAGATAGCTGGAAATCATGCGTAACGGTTGGCGCATGTCGTGGGAAACGGCGTAGCTGAATTGCTCCAGTTCGGCATTTGAACTCAGGATTTTTTCTTCGTATTTCTTGTGGTCTGTGATGTCGGTAGATATGCCGCAAACACCATCAATCTGGCCTTGGGTGTCCAGCAGGGGGAATTTTTGCGATGCGTACACATGTGTACCATCTGCCTCATCATTACTCTCTTCAAACAAGACAGCATCATGGCTGTTCATTATTATCAAGTCATTAGCCCTGTGCTCCCTTGCAATGTGCTCAGGCATTCCAAGGCACTCCCTGCCTTTGCCAATAAGGTAATTATGGTCAACGTCGAAAAGGGAGGTGAACTTTTTGTTCGCAAACAGGAATTTCCCTTCCTTATCCAACGCATAAATAAGCGATGACGTGCCATCAATAATATCCTGCGTCAGCTTTTGGTTTTTCTTCAATAAGTTTTCTATCTGCTTGCGCTCGGTAATGTCTACAACCGAGGCGATAGTATATTCGACAGACTTGTCTGGTCTGCGCTGGCAAGCTACGGTCAAGTGGGTATAGATGACATTTCCATCTTTATTGATAAACCGCTTGTCCATCGAGTAGCGTTCTATTTCCCCTGCCAGAAGTCTCCTGAACTGCCCTATATCCGCCTCAAGGTCGTCAGGGTGGGTAAGCTCCACCCACATCAATTGGGTCAACTCTTCTTTTGAGTAACCGAGCATTTCGCACAGACGGCGATTTACATTCAGCCATTTCTGGTCAAGTGAAGTGATGCACATGCCCACCTGCCCCAACTCGAAATAGTTGCGGAAAATGTTCTCGCTCTTCAGCAGCGCATCTTCAAAGTGTTTGCGTTGGGTGACATCCATGAATGAAACTATTATTTCCTCAATCTCTTCACCAGTGAAAACCGGGGTCGCACTAGTCACCACCCATACAATATCGCCGTTATGTGGACGCCTTGCACCCACCAAAAATCCTTTAATTGATTTTCTTGAGGAAACAACCTGATTGACTGGGAAAAGGCTTGGCGGCATAGGTGTTTCATCTGCATTCAGGAACTCCCATCCGGGATCAAAAGCTGTCCTGCCCATGGCCTGATCTTCGGTAATTCCAAGCAATGTCAACGCGCTTTGGTTTACTTTAATTATTTTTGTATGCTTGTCATGCACAACTACTGCGGCGTCTATGCTCTGAAGAAGTGAAGCATATCGAGCTTCACTATTTAGCAGAGCAATTTCAGACTGTTTGCGTTTTGTAATGTCGGTCAGCACCACGCGCACCACGGGTTCCTTGCCATCTTTTTTCAAACGCAGGCAAGTCAGATGGGCGTAAAAGGGTGGCTTGCTATCATGCTGGAGCGCCAGTTCACAAACCAGTGATTTGTCGTCTTTGAGCACAGACAGAAAATGGCGATCCCAGCGGGAACGGTCTTCCATGGCAATATAAGAGGCGAAGCGGTGGTAAGGCAGATTGGTGCGCTCAACTCCTAATAGTGCAGCACCTGCGAGGTTGATTTCATCGATCAGACCTAGGTGGTTGAGGGTGAGATAGCCGACCGGGGCAGATTCGTATAAATCCACGTAGCGATAGCTGGATTCCTCCAGCTCAATCTGCGACTGCCGCAATTGCTCGTTCTGCATCTCCAGCTCGATCTGATGCACTTGAAGTTCGTGCAACAGTTTTTCGGCTGTGGGCGGCTTGAGCGTCGGCGCGTGTTCACGGGCGAGTTTTGCCTCGGCGGCGGTGCGCAGCGGATCTTGATGGGTTGGTTTTTTACTCATGCTGCATCCTTTGCAGATGTGCGGTGTCCCAGTTTCATCAGGGACGATAACTCTTGCAATGAAAGAGGTGAGAACGACATCACGCAAATTATATGCTTCGCACAAAAAAAACCATTGGTACCCTCCTTTGTATGCGAAGTAGTATGCCGACCCCGATGTCGGCCACGTTCAAGTGCCATTCGTTTTTGACCAATTCACTGGTGAGGATGATTTCCGGTATTCGTCCAACTCCTGTTTCACTTTGATAAGTTTCCTTCACAAGCAGAACTAAAGCAGTCCTTCTGCCAGATGCAATTCCCCTGATCGCATTCACTGTTGCTCGCAGTTGCGTAACAATCAAAATTGCCTTCCTCGATTTGTATCTTTTTAATCAGGGCAGGCTTTAAAAGTTTGCCCGGTTCGATGCCCATCAGGCTGGCGAAAGTGCGAATATTGGTCATGTTCATAAAAATCTCCTGGTTAATTCATGAATTTGTAGGTTGGGC
>CAIZNF010000527.1 GCA_903934275.1 uncultured Nitrosomonadales bacterium | reverse complement strand
TTCTGCCAGCTCATCAAATGCCGAGAAGATGCGATTAAGCATCGTGAACACTTGTGATGGCGACATATTGGCAGCCACTTGCGTGAAATTGACAATATCGGCAAACATGACCGTCACATCAGCAAAACCATCTGCGATGGTTTGATTCGAGTTCTTGAGCCGCTCGGCGATCGGCGCCGGCAATATATTGAGAAGCAACTTTTCAGACCGGTCCTGTTCGACCTGAAGCTGCTGGTGCGCAAGTTGCAATCCTTCCTGCGTCTTGCGTCTCTCGATGATGGATTGACGCAGGAGCATATAAATTATGGTAGCGACGGCAATGAAATTGAGGGCAAAGAAAACCAGGCTGGTGCTTATTGGCACAGCCATATTGTTCGGTTGGAGAGCATCCGCAAGATAGTAGTCAACAGCCCCGGACAACGAGGTAAGCACAACCCACGCGATGAACCAACCCAACGATTCACCAACACCAAAACACAGCAAAGCCCCCACCGGCGCCAGTAGCCCCCATAACACGACACCACTCGAACTGATGAAGTTTCCGATCGCCCATTGCGCTGTAAAGGGAAGAAAAAGAAACAACCCCAGCTGGCTCAGGCGAAAGAAATCAAAGTTACGTGTAGCGATATAGAGCACCAAATTGCCGGCAAGCAACATTTGAAATATGAAGGGCAATGTGCTGGAAAGCTGCGGTCCGAGTAGCCAGTAAATTGCCACCCAGAGCATTGCGGCGATACAGGTAAGCCCTGTTGCAAGAAACAGCAGGGATTTGTTGAGCCGCAGTTCTTCTGAGTCAGTTGGCTCGATGCCGGCGTTTCGCAGTCTCGCGATAAACCCGGGCTGGCCAGCTAAAATGGGCACTTCTGTCATCGAGCAGTACTCAAAAGTCGCTTTTGCTAGAAAGCATATGGATACAGTGTCGCAGGAATTTGCTGCGCTGGTCAAGGTATAGCATGGTGATGCCGATTGTCTCTGTTCGCGGAAATTCGAGGCGCGATGTACTGTCGCTCTGTTGTTCTTGCCGGACTTATTGAATTAAGGTTGAATACACCGTATGGCGGAAGCAAAAAACTACGAGATAACGGTCTCGGTGCAGACAAACTATTTGGCAGATCAATCCGATGCAAGAGCGGGGCGTTTTGTTTTTGCCTACTCCATCACCATCCAGAACACCGGCACGGTTGCTGCACAGCTTATTTCCAGACACTGGATTATTTCCGACGGACAGGGCGAGATTCAGGAGGTACGGGGACTCGGCGTCGTTGGCCATCAACCGTTACTGAGTCCGGGGCAGTCGTTTGAATATTCGAGTGGATGTGTGCTGGCAACCCCTGTCGGTACCATGAAGGGTAGCTACCAGCTGACAGCAGAAGATGGTACACAGTTCGAGGCACCAGTCGCCGAATTCATGCTATCGATGCCGCGCACACTGCACTGAAGTCAGACACCACCTTCCCGACCGTTTCTCTCAACAACGATAGGGATAATGCGGCGACTGCGGCTAAGCGCTTTCCCCGCATACGCCCCGGCGATCTGATGGCGCCTCTCCTGCATCAACCAGAACGCGCGTAGTCCCAACAGCCCGCCAAGCACAACCGCATAGATCAGCGGTTGCGTCAAATCCGCCTTCACCATCCACAAATAGTGAAGAACGGCCAGCATACCGACAGCGTATACGCTGCGATGAAGTTCACGCCAGCGCCGCCCCCCCAGACGCCGGATTGCAAAATTGCTTGAGGTGGCGGCCAACGGTAGCAGCAAGATGAACGTAATCATGCCGACCGTGATGAAAGGCCGCTTCAGAATGTCTTTGGCAATTGCCGGCCAGTCGAAGAACTGGTCAAGCCAAAGATAGGCTCCCAGGTGTAGTGCTGCATATAAAAAGACAAACAGCCCGCACATCCGGCGCAGGCGAGCCAGCCACGCCCAGCCCGAATATTTCCGCAACGGGGTGATACTCAGCGTGATCACAAGGAAATTTAGCGCCCAAGTGCCTAGTCCGCGCGTAAGCGCCTCGATGGGATTAGCGCCCAAGGTATCGGCCTGAACTCCCCAGACATACCAGGCAAGTGGCGAGAGACCAAGCAGGAGTAGGGGCGGTTTGAAACGGTCGGCGATCAAAAGTTCTTCCTTAAATCAAGTCCAGTATAGAGTTGCCCGACCTCGGCTCCATAACCATTGAACATCAAGGTCTTGCGTTT
>CAIZNF010000526.1 GCA_903934275.1 uncultured Nitrosomonadales bacterium | reverse complement strand
CCGAGAACCAAGCACGTGCGCGGCAGATCAAACAACTGCACAGACATCACCGCGCATTGCACAACAGTTTGGCAGCGAAACATGTTCCTCGCAGTGGGGGAAATCTCGAACACGCAGTCCTGGCCGGTATGGCTACCGCGGCACGAAATCTCAAGGCTTTCGAGCCGCCGACAGCGGAAGGCATGTATTTAAATGAGAAACAAGAGCGCGAATCAGCGAAGCTTGTGATGGAGCAGCGACTGCGCGCCCGTCAAGACGAAGATGAACGCGCTGAGGATGGACATGACACATCAGTGCCATCGTGGATCCAACGCCTAGGATCTAACTACGTGCCTATCGGTGGTTTTAAGGAAAGTGCAATTTGTTGGATCTCGGTCTTCGCAGCATCTGGTATTGCTCTGCCATTGGCGGAAGATGTCAACACGCCGCGAGGATACAAGCAAGCATTAATGAGTCCTGAGTGGCCAATGTGGAAAGCAGCCGTTGAGGCAGAATTAGCTCAGCTCCAGCGGCGCAAGGCGTTTAATTTTGTTCCGCGTGGCGACGCCTATGGTCAGTGCTTTTTGGGGACCACATGGGTGTTCACAGTAAAAAATGCCACGGACGAAACAGGTGCGCGCTATCTGAAGTACAAGGCTCGCCTCACGGTACGCGGCGATCAACAACGACCGAAGGACATCGATCCCACTCAGCGCTCGAGCCCCACGGTGGACAGCGAATCAATTCGTATCATCATTGCGACCCTGGCAGCAGACCCCTCGGCAGAGTTTGTGCAGTTCGACGTTGTGGGTGCCTATTTGCAAGCAACTTTGGACACCAACAGTGCGCCTATTTTTTTACGAGGGCCAGACGGCATGCATGGCGTCCCGAACGGGCAGATTCTGCAGCTTAAGATCAACTTGTATGGTTTGGTGCAAGCAGCATATCTCTGGTATCAGGAAATTAGCAAGACCATGGACTCGCAGGGGTGGACGCGATCTTATTTTGATGGGTGTGTGTGGTCACGCACTTCAGCCGAGGGCCCCACGTACATGTGCTTGCACGTGGACGACGGGATTATTTGCGGGCGCAACACTAAATTGCACTACGATAATCTAGCAGCTGTTTATGAACTAAAATTCCTTGGTCGCCCAGTGCTGTTTTTGGGTATCCAGTTTGAATTTCTCGACAACCATATGATACTTCTCCATCAGGCGGCCTACGCGCAGCATCTCCTGCGGTACTGGCAGGACCATCCGGAGCACCCTTTAGACACAAGTGGCCCGCATTCACACCGTGATTTGCCGCTGGATCCGGGGGTGGTAAATGAGCTGCGTAATTTCGACAACGCGCCCACAAAAGATGAGCACTGGTATCGTGAGCTTTTGGGCCAACTCAACTGGCTGCTGCAAACGCGCCCTGACTTCAGCATTGCTATAATGCACCTGGCACGGGGAATCGGTCAACACACACGGGCCCACGAGCAAGCGGCTCACAATCTTTTGAAGCACATCGCCACGACTGTGGATTTTGGTATTTTGTATGGCCGCAATTCACACAGTAGCCCAACGGCAACAACCTATGCGCGTGCGATGCCGGTCACGTATGAGGATTCGGAGTTCGGGGGTGATGCAAAGTCAGGCTATGCAGACCAAGGCGTTTTGGTTTTTCTGAAGGGCTCTCTCATTTCGTTCAAGTCCTCCCGTCAACAGAGTAAAACTAAGAGCACCTACGAGGCGGAAATTTTGAGTTTCAGCGAAGGCGCACACACCACGATGCGAATTATCAACTACCAGAAGTCATTCGGTCTGTCACCGGCGGGCCCTGCGCCAATTTTCGTGGACAACGATTCCGTAATTCAGTATTCGAATCAAGTAGGTTTGCCACGAGCCTCGCGCAACCTTGTTCAGTCTGCCCATTATGGCCGGGATCAGCGACTTGCAGGCCACCTTTCCGTTCGCGCGATCGCATCATCTGACAACCCGGCTGATTTCATGACCAAGGCACTACCATTCACTGCGCATCTTAAACACCGCAGCACGTGTGGCATTTTTTCGCGACAGGTTCTTCTCTCGCTTCTTCGGCCAGCGAGCAAAACGTGAGAGCAAGAATGTAGTAGGAATATTAGATATAATCTCAAACGAGATCAGAGCGAGATGGCTTGGAACCATCTTGACTCTCGCTCTCGGGCCGGAAGCCTGGAAGTGGCGGTCGGTTGTAATTTGAACCATCTTTTCTCTTGTTCACTCAAGCCGGAAGGGACCGCGGGTAGCCGACTGCTGCCTGCCATAGAGAGCCCTGTACAAGGATTCTCACTTAAAGATAGATGTCAGCTAAAGCTACATCTAATGAATCACTTGAATCTTTATCGCGTCGTTTGCGGCTTGCAAGCAAAGCAGCCGCCTGCCCTGCCGCTGCCATTTCGGCTGCTGCACTCACCGCCACAGCACTCGCCAGCAGAGACAGCGATGCAGCAGCGGGGGCCCCGGGTTGAGCCGCTTGGACCAAGGGAACAACACAGAAAAATACAAGAAAGAGCCAAGCGCCCATTCCTACAAGTCCTCCGTTCAGATATCAGGTAGCGCCACACGAATGTTTCAGGTAGCCGCCTACCTGGAATCTCCAATGTGTGGGCCGGCCCACACATTTCCCCACACATTGTCCAACACATTCCCGGTTCCAGGTTGGCCACTACAGCTGTATGGAACCGACTACCTGGAGCTTACCGCCCACTAGAAACAACCGGTAGTACAGGTACCTGGAGTCTCGGATATGTACCGGTACGTACTGTACATGTAT
>CAIZNF010000525.1 GCA_903934275.1 uncultured Nitrosomonadales bacterium | reverse complement strand
CGAAAGTGCCGGGCTTTTTTTTGTGCGCTCGGTCGAGCGCACAAAAAAAAGGGCGATCAACAGATCGCCCGAATAGGAGGAGAGTATGAAAAGTTGGGTTGCTTCCAACCTTGAACCTTAACACTCGGAACGAACTATATCCGCTCTCCCCAACAATTCATATATGCCGAAATATCTATATATTTCGACCTAGTTCTAATGGTTTCGACATGCTGAAATATCTATATATTTCGAACTAACCTTCCAGCAATTGTTTCAACTCACCGCTTTGGAACATCTCGCTCATAATGTCTGACCCTCCGACGAATTCGCCCTTGATGTAGAGCTGCGGAATGGTCGGCCAGTTGGCGTAATCCTTGATGTTCTGGCGGATTTCCGGATCCGCCAACACGTCTACGGCGAGAAACTCATTCACGCCCAACGTGCTCAAAATACGCACCGCATTGGCGGAGAAACCGCACTGCGGAAACTTCGGCGTGCCTTTCATATACAGCACTACCGGATGAGTGGTCACCTGCTCGCGGATGCGTTTCTGTATGTCTGTGGTCATAATGTCATTACCTGATTTAAATGGTCAGGAATTCTAGCGGGGTAGTGGCAACAGCGTCAAGTGCATCAACAGAAAAAGCAGTTGTCCACGAAAGTCACGAAAAACACGAACAAATTCAAAGGACTTCATACTGCCAATGAATACCCAATGGGTGAATCGCCAAGTCAATGCAACTTATTGTTTTATTTCGTGCTTTTCGTGTTTTTCGTGGATGAATTGCCGTTTTTAGGATCAACTTTGTATGGTAGCTTTGGCAAATCACATCACCAGAATAATTTTACCGATTACCCCGCCCTGTTCAATCAAGCGGTGCGCCTCAGCCGCATTTTCCAGCGGCAGCTTGTGTGAAACCAGCACGCCAAGCTGGCCCGCATCGACCAGCTGTGCGCCCTGTTCAAGTATTTTGCGCTGGCGGACACGTTCGTCGTGCAGCTTCAATAACTGCGGGGTGAGCATCAGCTCATAGCATAGCGACAGATTGCGCAACCGCGCCAGTTGCACATCGGCGGCGGCAAGCGGTGTGGCAAGTATACTCACCAGTTTGCCGCCGATACATGTGGCATTCAGCGAGTGCAGGAAAGTCTCGTCGCCCACGGTGTCGAACACTACATCCGCGCCTTTGCCGTCTGTCCAACCCAGAGTTTCAGCAACAAAATCCTGCTCTTTGTAGTTGATGATTTTTTCCGCACCGAGACCATGCACCAGCCCGGCCTGCTGATCATTGCCGACTGTGACGGCGATACGTGCGCCTAAATGTTGGGCGAGTTGCACCGCGATGTGACCCACTCCCCCGGCGGCACCATGAATCAGAACGGTTTGCCCGGCTTGCAAGTTGGCGCGTTCCACCAATGATTCCCAAACGGTAAGCAGCACCAGTGGCAACGCGGCACTGTCCTGCAAGCTCAAATTGGCTGGCTTTAACGCGCAGTAATCTTCATGCAGCGTGGTGTATTCCGCATAGCAACCCGGCTCGTCTCCCATATTTCCACCCAGCCCGCCGTTGCAGAAATACACCGCATCGCCAATTTTGAAGCGTGTTACCGCATTGCCGATTTCCTCCACGATGCCCGCGCCATCGCAGCCGAGTATCGCGGGTAGCTTGTCGGGGTGGTAGGCGGGCTTGGCGCGCAACTTGGTATCGAGTGGGTTCACCCCGGCGGCGGAAAGCTTCACACGCAAATGGTACGGCGAAGATAGTTCCGGCTTGGCAACCTCGCGCAGTTGCAGCACATCGGCATCGCCTGCGGCGGTCATCAGTATGGCTTTCATCAAATTAACCTCCGGGTTGTCTATTGTGCATAGATTTTTAATGTATGCCATCCATGCGCTGCGCAAACAATATCCTGACGAAGCGGTGCGGATCCTTCATGCCGCGCTCAATTTGCGCGGGCGTAGGCGTGTAATCTTCGCGCTCGGCCAGAGTATATCTGACGTTGCTTTCCGTATCAGTCAAACCGCGCTCAATCTGTTCTGGTGTCAGCCTGTAGTCCTTTCGGTCGATAAAACGCGCCCTGACTTCACTGCTTTCATCCGTCAAGCCGCGCTCTATTTGCGCGGGTGTCGGCGTGTAATCCTTGCGCTCGGCAAATTCTTTTCTGACAAGGATATCCTTATCGGTCAGGCCGAGTTCTATTTGTTCCGGTGTCAATTTTTGCATATTCATGGTTTCTGTGTAGTTTGGGAAGTCAATTCCGTGCGGGTCGCCATGTTAAACTGCGCGCCGCATTTGCGCATCTTTTCGATGGGGGTTAACTATGTCTGGAAATACATTCGGCACTTTGTTCACGGTAACATCGTTCGGCGAATCGCACGGCGCGGCCATCGGCTGCATCGTTGACGGCTGCCCGCCGGGGATGGCGTTATGCGAGGCCGACCTCCAGCATGATCTCGACCGGCGCAAGCCCGGTACGTCGCGCCATGTCACGCAGCGCCAGGAATCTGACACCGTGGAAATCCTGTCCGGCATGTTCGACGGCAAGACCACCGGCACACCGATTGCGCTGTTGATCCGCAACGAAGACCAGCGCAGCAAAGACTACGGCAACATCGCAGAGACCTTTCGCCCCGGCCACGCCGACTACACCTACTGGCAGAAATACGGCATCCGCGACCATCGCGGCGGCGGACGCGCTTCGGCGCGCGAAACGGCGGCACGCGTCGCGGCGGGCACGATTGCGAAGAAATGGCTGAACGAAAAATATGGCGTGACGGTACGCGGCTATTTAACGCAACTCGGCGAAATCACCATCCCGTTCAAGAGCTGGGACGACGTGGACAACAACCCGTTCTTCGCGCCGGATGCCAGCGTGGTGCCCGCGCTGGAAGACTACATGGACGCGCTGCGCAAGTCCGGCGACTCCATCGGCGCGAAGCTCGCGGTCATCGCGCACAACGTGCCGGTAGGCTGGGGCGAGCCGGTGTTCGACCGCCTCGATGCCGAGATCGCCTACGCGCTGATGAGCATCAACGCGGTGAAGGCCGTCGAGATCGGCGCGGGCTTCAATTGTGTGACGCAGAAAGGCAGCGAACACGGCGACGAAATGACACCGCAAGGATTTTTATCCAACAACGCGGGCGGCATCCTCGGCGGCATCTCCACCGGCCAGGACATCGTCGCGCACTACGCGGTCAAACCCACCTCCAGCATTCGTCTACCGCGCCACTCGATCAACAAGTCGGGCGAAGCGGTGGAAGTCTCCACCGAAGGCCGCCACGACCCCTGCGTCGGCATCCGCGCCACACCGATTGCCGAAGCGATGCTCGCGCTGGTGCTAATCGACCATGCGTTGCGGCATCGCGGACAGAATGGGGATGTGGTGTGCGGGACACCGAAATTACTTTAGCCATATGGACGCACAGACCGTAGCGAACTGGCTCACCTTCGGTTTCGGCATCGCAACCGTATGGATGGCATTTGAAACACGACGGATGAGTACTGCCGCAATGAGTTCCATTGAATTGGAAACGCGCCCTTATCTCGCATTTCGTGGCTTATACCTTTCATTTACAAAACTCACCAACCTTACCTCATCAACCGAATCACCAGCGCTTCGGTTGGGTTGCGATTATTTAACCCCGGCAAAGTACTCGTAAATTATCAGGTGGAATCTTTGATAGTTTCTTTTGCTGGTAGCTCTCCGGCATCACCAACGTTTGAGACCACCGGTGGGGTTATTCATCCTGGTGAAGAAACCATCTTTTTTTATCCT
>CAIZNF010000524.1 GCA_903934275.1 uncultured Nitrosomonadales bacterium | reverse complement strand
TTTGCCTGCGATGATTAAGGACGGAGGATAGAAGGTTTGCAAATTTGTTTTCGGAAGGCTGCGGGCTGGTAACTGAATTTTCTGCCTCCGGCCTCCCGTTCTCTGTCATCTGAAACTCTGTCTTCTGGAACGTATGCAACGTGCGGATTTGGCCAGGGCCGATGCCGACTACCAGGCACGTATCATTTACTTCAACCAATACGATGCGCTCGCGTTGTCCTATGGGCACCGCGCCCAACACCTTGAGCAGGTTGCCCGTGTTCTGCTGTGCCACATTCATGCGCTTGAGCAGCCATCCTACCAATACGATGGCAGCCAGTACCAACAGCAAACTGAAAATGATTTGTACGACATTCCCAGAGCTGACTGCGGGCGGCGGTGGGGTATATGCGGGGCGCGCTGCCTCTGCTGCGTGGGTTGCAGAGGACAGGAAATAGAGGATATAACCAACGACTTGGCTGGCGTTTTTTGACAGACTGGTGGAATGGCTAGTAGTTTTATCGGTCAGATGGCTAGCTGTTCTATCAGAGGACAGAGGTTTTGTGTGCCGCAAAGCGGCACATTTAACGTGAAACTCGCGTAGCGATTCGTTTGCCCCCTCTCCCTCCGGGGGAGGGTTGGGGAGGGGGAAACGGGCATGGCGAGTTTCATTATCAGGTGTGGTCTCGCCATGCCCGTTAAATAAGTTGCGCGGTACAGCCGCGACAACGCATCTGTTCCCAGCCCTTTGACCCCTGTCTTCTGCCAGTGTCATTTATTAAGCCGCCGCAACCGTTCGGATGGTGTAATTACGTCCGTCAGGCGTATGCCGAGCTTGTCGTTTACCACCACGACTTCGCCTTGGGCGATCAGGAAACCGTTGATCATTACGTCCAATGGCTCACCGGCCATGCCCGCTAGTTCGACTACCGAACCTTGCGCCAGTTGCAACAAATTTCTGATCGGCATTTTGGTGCGCCCCAGTTCAACAGTCAGTTGTACCGGGATATCCAGAATCATGTCGAGGTCGTTTGTGGTGGTTGCAGCACCGCTTGCCCCGAACTGCTCCAGTACGTGCGGTTTGGCCGCTGCAGCCGGTTGGCTCGTGGTGGTTGTCTGCTGCTCGGCCATGGCCGCACCCCAATCGTCGGCAGCGGGGGCTTGCTCGGCCATGGCCGCACCCCAATCGTCGGCGGTGATTGCTTCTTCGTTGGTTGCTGTTTCGTCAGGCATGTTCTTCTCCTTTATCGACTGAAAGCATTTTTTCAATCCTCAGTGCATATTGATTGTTGAATGCGCCATATTTGCACTCCATCATCGGTATACCATCCACCGAGGCGGTGATATTTTCATCGACTGTCAGTGGGACAATGTCGCCGACCCGCATTTTTAATACTTGGTCAAATGTCAAATTGGCTTTGCCAAGCGTGGCAATTAATTCGATATTGGCGGATTGGACTTGCTTGGACAAAAGTTGCAACCAGCGGTGATCTGTGGTCGTGTGTTCGCCCTGCACGTTGTTGAACAGCAAATCCTTGATTGGTTCGAGCATGGAATAGGGCATGCAAATGTGGAATGCGCCGCCATTTCCGCCGAGTTCGATGTCGAAAGTAGTGGCGATGACCACTTCGTTTGGAGTGGCGATGTTGGCGAACTGTGGGTTCATTTCCGAACGCACGAACTCAAATACCAGCGGGTGGACGGGTTCCCAGGATTTTCCGTATGTTTCAAACACCACGTCAAGCAACTTCATGATAATGCGCTGCTCGGTTTGGGTAAATTCGCGGCCCTCTACGCGGGTATGGAAACGCCCATCGCCGCCGAACATATTATCCACCACCAAAAATACCAGGTTTGGATCAAAGATGAACAGGCCATTGCCGCGCATGGGTGGAGCCTGAATAATATTCAGGTTGGCGGGGACGTGCAGATTGCGGACGAATTCACCAAACTTCAATACGCGCACCGGTCCGACCGATATTTCCGGGGTGCGGCGGATAAAATTAAATAGTCCAATGCGAAACAAACGGGCAAACCGCTCATTGATAATTTCCATGGTGGGCATACGCCCACGCACGATGCGCTCTTGCGAAGCAAGATTGTATGCGCGAACCTCCCCGCCAGCAGCCTCCTGTTCGGTAGCATCATTCTCATCTTCGCCGGTCACTCCCTTGAGCAGGGAGTCGACTTCGTCTTGTGAGAGGAATTCGCTCATTTTTGGCTATTACCCATTTTTTGCAATTGTCACTTAGTTGTTATTGGATGATGAATGACGTAAACAATACTTCGGCAATTCCAGATTTTTTGGATTCGGCCGGCACTACAGCCAGATCCGAACTGATGACAGGTGCATCCTTGCGCAAGTGGAGAATGTATTCGACCTGCTCCTTGATTTGCAGGCCTAATATAGTTTTATCCTTGTAAGTTAAAAGCTCGGAAGCACGTTTGCTTTGCAGCAGCATGTTCACCCGGTGCATAATTTCCGGGCTGGCGGCCTTGACCTTTTCCTCCAGCTCCGGCTTGGTCAGCTTCAGTGAAATCGCAACTTGCAGATATTGGTCGCCTTCTTCCCGCACCAGGTTGGCGGTAAATGTTCCCAGATCGACATATTTAGGCGGATTTTTCTCGCTGGCAACCTCTTCGGCTTTTTCTTCTGCCGCTTTTCCTTCAGCTCCCGGCGCTACATGCGACTGTTTCATATATACGAACGCTCCCCCGCCGCCTCCAAGCACCAGTACCGCAGCCACGATAATAATGAGAAGTTTTTTGTTACCCTTTTTGGGTGGCGCATCAGTCGCATCGCCTTCTGAGGGCTTTGCTGAATTTGCTGGTTTGGCCATATTTGATCCCCCTAATTGGTGACTGAAAGTCCAGTGCTAATGATAACTCGATTAATGCTGAAATCTTTCGTTAAATTGGGGCAGTTAAATTAGTCTTTGCTTTCATCGTAAGCCGGACGAGCCGGAACCAAATGTAGGGTGGTAGGATACGGCGCTTTTTCTCTGTCATTCCATTTCTCCTTCAAATGGGAAATAATTTGTAGGCCGAGCTGTGTCTGACAGCTATGTCTGGCGGGCAGAACTCGCTCTACGTTATGCACTATTGATAGGGGAATGGAATCAGCGCTCCCTTAAGCAAAAGTATCCACCATTCCATTGTGGCGGCGCGCCGGTACGGTCTGCTCGGAACTGGATGATAACGCTCTAAGTGTATCGTCTGAGGCATCGCGTTGCGTTTTTGCACCGGAGCCCTGATTCATAAATTCATTTGTACTACGGTCTCGCGGGGATTGGTCGCTAACCGTGGTGTTGCCCAGCGTGATACCGTTATCCGCCAACATTTCACGAAGTCTGGGCAATGCGCTTTCCACCGCATCGCGTACCGCGCTATGCGGCGACGTGAACAAGGCGGTAGCCTGATTATCGGAAATTTTCAGTACCACATCGAGTGGTCCCAAATTCGGCGGATTCAAGTGCAGTTCGGCAGCCTGATTTTGTTGGGTACCCATCCAGGTAATTTTTTGCGAGAATTCATTGGCCCAACCGCTGCTGCCTAACGGTGATGCGATGGTTTGCGGGTTGTTACCCGTTTTGTTGTTCGTCAATATATTGGATAGCATGCCGGATGCCGCTATCGATGCGGCCGATTGAGAAATGCCTTGTGCGGACCGAGCTGCATCCTGAAGTGTTCCAGGTAATTCGACGGGTACAGTGATTTCCAGGCTGGATGCGTTGCGCAAATCGAGCTTGCCGGCAACGCCCGAGTTATCGGCAATCGTGGTCGCTGCAGTTGCAACGCCAAATCCCATCTTGGTTTGTATTGCGCCCGCATCGGCTGCCGGTTGGTTTATGTCGTCTTTGTTATTGCTTGTTTCACTTGCTGCGGTTAAGCCCGCTGCCCCACGGGTCGTCGCCAATGTGTCAATCATTCCCCGTGCTGCGGTCACTGTGTCGATCATCCCCTTGGCTGTGGCTTTGGCCGTTACATCCTTGACAATCGGTGACTTGATTTCCTGGGGAAGTTGCAGCATGGCCACCAAGGTGCCGGATAGGTCATTGGGTATGGCAGCGGCGGCATCCTGTTCAGCTACGTCAACCTGAATTGAGGAATTTGCCGCTGTAGCTGTATTTGTATCGGTTCCGGAAGTGGATGGTGGTACATTTGAGTCGGATGCATTGGCTTCATCTGTTTGAATTTTCCGCGCCAGCACAGCGCCAAACGGATCAGCGGGCTGCACTGTTGTGTCGTCTTTTTGTGCCGAGCTTGTGGCGGTAGCCGAAGCTGCTGGAGAGTCGCTGCCCCGTAACTGAGCATCTCCCGATGCGCCTCTTGCGGGAGGTTGCGAATTGTTGCTGGTGATGATGGGTAGATTGGTCATGGTATTCTCCTGATTATCTGTTCAAGTCTTCTGTATCAAGCATTTTGCGTGCGGCAATTCTGCCGGTATGTTCGTCCAATGATTTTTGCTCTGATTTAGCGGCGATTTTTTGTTGCTCTTCGTTATGGCGTTGTTGCAGCGTATCGAACGATTTAAGTTTGCGCCGCGTCGAATCGAACTCGCTACGACCGGCTTGGGTGGACGCCTTGCTCTGTTCGACGGTTTGGAGTTGTTGCGCTATCGCCTCGTCAAGCTTGTTAATAAACTCTTGAAAATTGCGTAACTCGGCGTGATCCATGCCGCCCTGCGTGGATTCTTGCAAGCGCGTCTGATAGTCCATGCGGTATTGCCGCAGAGTTTCCAGTTGTTGCTGCGCGCTCAGTTGTTGTTTATTCAGCAGACCGAGCTTGCGCGTCGCCGAATCATTCCGGTGTTGCGCCAGGTTCATCACGGATTGCAAAGAGAATGGCTTGGTCATAATAAGGCTCGTTAATGTGCCGGTTCGAGTAACGCTGCTAATTGGGCAATACTCTGTGCATAAGGTTCGCGCTGGAACATATCTTGTTTAAGGAATTGTTCCATCCTCGGATAGAGCGCAATTGCCTCATCCAGCAACGGGTCGCTTCCTCTGACGTAGGCCCCGACGCTGATTAAATCACGGTTGCGCTGGTAATGGGCGTACATGTGCTTGAAGCGTTGCACCATCGACA
Organism: uncultured Nitrosomonadales bacterium; assembly: GCA_903934275.1. GTDB lineage: Bacteria > Pseudomonadota > Gammaproteobacteria > Burkholderiales > Gallionellaceae > Gallionella. The sequence goes on along the minus strand of CAIZNF010000524.1, from coordinate 5,095 downwards.
AATGTTCTGGCGATGCCAAACGCGACATCACGCGGCTGATCGAAGCCTCGATATCAATTGCCGGATAATGCCCCTGTTCAACCAGTCGCCGCGACAGCACGATGTGCCCGTCGAGGATGGCGCGCGCACTATCGGCAATCGGATCCTGCTGGTCGTCGCCTTCTGTCAGCACGGTGTAGAAAGCGGTAATCGAGCCGCTGCCTTCCAGTCCGTTGCCGGCACGCTCCACCAGTTGTGGCAGCTTGGCGAAAACGGATGGCGGGTAGCCTTTGGTGGCTGGAGGTTCGCCGACCGCCAGCGCGATTTCGCGCTGCGCCATGGCAAAGCGGGTCAGTGAATCCATAATCAGCAACACGTTCTTGCCCTGATCGCGAAAATATTCGGCAATGGTTGTGGCATAGGCTGCACCTTGCAAACGCATCAGTGGCGAAGTATCCGCCGGCGTGGCGACGACCACCGAGTGAGCCATACCTTCCTTACCCAGAATATCATTGATAAATTCCTTGACTTCGCGGCCACGCTCGCCAATCAACCCAACTACTGTCACATCCGCGCTGGTATAACGCGCCATCATGCCGAGCAGTACGCTCTTGCCGACACCGCTACCGGCAAATAGTCCCATGCGCTGGCCGCGGCCTACGGTCAGCATGCTATTGATGGCACGCACTCCGACATCCAGCGCCGAATTGATCGAAGCACGCTCCAATGGATTGAAAGGGCGGCTTTGCAGCGGCGCATATCCGCAATCCTGCAATGGCCCCAGTTGATCGAGCGGTTTACCCGCGCCATCCAGCACGCGACCAAGCAACATATTGCCGACCGGCAAATGTTTGGCGCTATCGGCAGTGCGGCGGTGCTTAGTTTTGTGTTTGCTGCCCAGAGTCAGCACATGTGCCGTATCGGTCGGCATGACGCGTGCGCCGGGCACCAGGCCGTATACATCGTTTTCCGGCATCAAGAATAGTTTTTCCCCGGCAAAACCGACCACTTCAGCTTCAACAATACCGTTCGGTAAGTGGATCGAACAAGTGCTGCCGACCGCCATTTTCAAGCCAACCGCCTCCATCACAAGGCCGGTCACTTTGGTCAAGTGGCCGCTTGGCGGCATGGGGTTGCACTCCGCCACATATTCGCGGCCTTCATCGAGAAAGTCACGCCATCTGGCACTATTGGTCGAGTTCATGTTTGCCATGATTTATCCTGGCCTATCGATTCGACAACACGCTTCCAGCGCGCTTCCATAGTGGCATCCACCTGGCTGTGCGAGGTCTCCACGCGGCATCCGCCGCGTTTGATTTGCGTGTCGGTGAAGATTTTCCACCCGGCGTGCGACAGCTGCTCGCCCATTTGCTTGCGCACCAGGTCGGCATCGTCAGGATGCAAAATTAAATGGGCATTCTGATTGAAGTGCGGCAGGCTGCTGATCGCTTCGCTGACGATTTTCAAAATTATTTCCGGGTTTGCCTGCAAGCTCTCGCATATCATTTTGCGGGCAATTTCCAGCGATAAATCGAGCAAAGATTGCGCCAGTTGTCCATCTACTTGATTGAGCGCATCTTGCATATTTTGTAGTAGCTGGTGAATTTGTGCTGCCTCGTTGCGCGCCTGCTGGTTGCCGGCGGCATAACCCGCAGCCTGGCCTTGTGCGTGTCCTTGAGCATGGCCCTCATCATGTGCTTGCCGGCGGATGCTCTCCAGTTCTGCGGCGGTTTCTTGCGCGCTGCCCCGGCGTTTGCCGCTCTGGTTCAAATCGAACGAAGCCAGCTCCCAGCGCTCGAAAGGTGTCAGTTGTTCTTTGGTGATTATGACGCTAGACATAAGCTTCCTCAGATCCACCACCTAATGAAATTTGGCCTTCTTCAGACAGACGCCGCACAATCTTGAGAATTTCCTTTTGGTTGGATTCGACTTCGCTGAGTTTTACCGGTCCTTTGGCTTCCAGGTCCTCGCGCATCATTTCAGAAGCGCGTTTTGACATGTTCTTGAAAACTTTTTCGCGCAACTCTTCGCTGGCGGCCTTGAGGGCGATAATTAACGACTCGGACTGAACTTCGCGAAGAATAAGCTGAATGCCGCGATCGTCGATATCCAGCAGGTTTTCGAAGACGAACATTTTGTCTTCAATTTTTTGTGCCAGATCGGGGTCGTAATTGCGCACATTCTCCATCATTTCTGTTTCCAGTGCGCCCCCCATAAAATTAAGAATTTCTGCGGCAGTAGTCACCCCGCCTTGCAGCTTCTTTTTCCCGGTGGCCCCGCCCGACATGAGCTTGCCCAGCACGTCATTGAGTTCGCGGAGCGCAACGGGCTGCACGCTATCCAGCGTGGAAATGCGCAGCAACGCGTCATTACGGGTGCGCTCGGTAAACATTTTAAGAATTTCAGCGGCTTGGTCGGGCTCCAGATGCACCAGAATGGTCGCGATGATTTGCGGGTGTTCATTGCCGATCATTTCGGCAATGGCACCCGGATCCATCCATTTCAGGCTTTCGATGCCTTCGGTATCGCTGTTGTGCATGATGCGGTCAATCAGCCCGGCAGCCTTGTCATCGCCGAGCGCCTTGATGAGCATGGCGCGGATGTAACTGTTTGGATCCATGCCGACGGTCGTCTTGGTTGCCGCCGTAACCACAAAATCGTGAAACACATCTTCAATTTGAGTCATGGTGAGATTTTTTAGCGTCATCATGGCCGCGCTGATCTTTTGCACCTCCTTTGGCTCAAGATGTTTCAGCACCTCGGCCGCCTCATTTTCACCGAGAGTCAGCAGAAAAATCGCACTTTTTTCAATCCCGTCAGCCATTGCCGCTCACCCACTCCTTGACTACGCTGGCGACAATTTTTGGCTCTTGTTTGGCGATTTGGCGGGCTGTTTGCAGGTTTGTATCGTAGGATGCTTTTATTTGCGCCGTTGCCTGATCCGATTCTCCTAGCGCGGCTTTGTCGGCATCTTCATCTTCAGCCTTGAATTCCGGGACAACAAACAACGGATGCAACGCGGGTTTGATGACGCGGAACACGACAAACAGCATGGCTGCTGCAATCACCGAGTATTTGAGCAAAGTCTTCATCAGCTCGATCATGTCCGGCTGTTTCCACAACGGCAATTCTTCGACGGTTTCCTTGGTTTCTGCAAACGCCGCAACCTGCACGTTCAGCGTGTCGCCGCGAGTCTGGTCGAAACCCACGGCATCCCTGACCAAATTGTTGACCTGTTCTTTATCCGCGTCGCTCCAAGGTTTGATGCTGGTCTTGCCTTTTGCATCGGTTACCTTGCGATTGCCGTTTACCACCACCGCAACCGACAAATGCTTGATGGAGCCGACCGGCAATATCGTGTGGCGTATGGTGCGATCCACTTCATAGTTCACCGTGGACTCTTTTTGCAGGTTGGATACATTGGAGTTATTGCCGGCCACAACCCCTTTGGATGCGCCGGCAGCAGCGACTATCGGCGCAGTTGCCGGAACCGGAGGCTGATTGGACAGCGCGCCGGGAACACCGCTCGCGCTGAGCCCTGAGCCGTTTATTACTTCGGTGCTCTGTTGGCTGCGTATCGAGCCCTCGTTGGGGGGCTGATTTGGCTTGTAAATTTCCGAAGTCTGTTCGGTGCGCGAAAAATCAATATTGGCGGACACTTGCGCGCGCACATTATTTGCGCCGAGCATCGGGGTCAGCAAGGCCTCAATGCGTCTGACGTAACTCTGTTCGATTTGCTGCACATATTTGAGCTGACTCGGATCCAGCCCTTCAATGGCGTTGCCGTCATGGTTGGAGCTCAACAATGTGCCGTTCTGATCCACCACAGTCACATTCTTTGCGGACATTTCCGGCACGCTGCTGGAAATCAGATGAATGATCGCGCTGACTTGCGAAGAATCGAGCAGTCGACCGCCTTGCAGCGAGAGCACTACAGACGCGCTGGGTTTTTGCTGTTCCTTGACAAACACGCTGGGTTTGGGGATGGCCAAATGGACGCGCGCGGCGGCGACCGCACCGATGCTTTCTACCGAACGGGCCAACTCGCCCTCCAGCGCGCGCTGGTAATTGACCTGCTCGGCAAATTGGGTGATACCGAACTTCTGGTTTTCCATCAGTTCAAAACCGACATTTCCACCCTTGGGAAGCCCCTGCGAAGCCAGCTTTAGTCTGGCCTCGTGTACTTTATTGGAAGCCACCATCAACGCCCCGCCGCCCTCGGCAAACTGGTACGGGATATTCATTTGCTGCAGCGACTCGATGATCGCCCCGCCGTCGCGGTCGGATAAATTGCTGTACAACAAGCGGTAATCCGGCGTTTGCCCCCACATCCACGCACCGGCGATGAGCGCGAACAACGCCGCAACACCAACAGCCAGCCCCATTTTCTGCTGAATGTTGAGTTGTCCGAATTGATTTGTCGCGTTGATTTCCTGTTCAGCCATATGATTCAACCATACCCAACCGGGCATAGTAACTCGCACCCTTGATAATAAAATTTGTAATATCCGCTTCCTCAGTTCTTCACAAAGGGGGAGGGGTAGAACGAATCGCTACGCAAATTCACGTCAACAAATACCCCCGGACATTGCGCGTATTATCAGTCGCAGAGGGGCTTTTGAATAAACGAATAAGAGTGAAAACCCGCACCTTTTCCCGTTATAAAGTTTGTGGCTTGTCGGGTATTGTGCGCTTACCTAAAAAAGGAGGCGCGAAGTGGATACCTCGGCAGTAACTAATTTATTGGCGCAAATGCGTGTCGCAGCGGCGGCAGCGGGATTGCGCGAACCAAGCCAGACACCGCAAACCGGCAAATTAGATTTTGCGAATATGCTGAAATTGTCATTGGACGGGGTAGCGCAGGCTCAAGCCAAGTCTGAAGCCATGCAGAAGGCGTTTGTGCTGGGGGATAACAGCGTCAGCCTGAGTGACACCATGATTTCGATACAAAAAGCCAGCATCAATCTCCAGACTACCATCCAGGTGCGCAACAAAGTTGTGCAAGCTTACAACGACATTATGAATATGCAGGTCTGATTTTTGCTTGTTATTACATTTGTTTTTCAATAGTAAAGATCATTGCGTAGGTTGGGCAAAGCGTAGCGTGCCCAACGAA
>CAIZNF010000523.1 GCA_903934275.1 uncultured Nitrosomonadales bacterium | reverse complement strand
TGGGCTGACCTCATTGGTATACTTGCTCGGCATATCCCCAAGCGTCTTGTTTGGAATATCTCCGAGTTTTCCTGCTATTATGTCGGTCTCTTCTTTGGTGGCACACGCAACGGTCTCGGTCTTAGTGGAGAATGTTGCCGAAGTCGATACGCCTTTGCGCCGTATCTCGGTAGTTCAAGTCAAACCACGTTTATGGAAGCTGGTCATGTTGAAGCTGGTCATGTTGTCGCATTTTTGTCGTAAATTTGTCGCACGCAATAACACCAAACCGATACAAACCGCGATAAATCGTGTGTCAATATTGCGACATGAATGCAACAAAAAGCCCATGAACCTGCTGGCACGGGGGCTTTTGCTGTATTTTGATGGTGCCCGGAAGAGGACTCGAACCTCCACACCTTGCGGCACACGGACCTGAACCGTGCGCGTCTACCAATTCCGCCATCCGGGCTGAGACTTGCTGAAGGCGCGCAATCTAATTGTTAAAGGATTTATTGTCAATGAAAAAGAAAAATAATTTACGCCTGCAAGACCCGTTTCTGGAGCGCGAGCGTGAGCAATACGAGCACCCGCTGCCGAGCCGCGAATTCATCTTGCAGATGTTGACCGAGCAGGGTGCTCCGGTCAGCGATGAAGAATTGTTGCAGTTGTTGCACATCGAGACGCAAGAAGAGGAGTTGTTTGCGCGCCGCCTGCGTGCGATGGAACGCGATGGGCAGATTATGCGCAACCGCAAGCACGCGATTTGTGTGATGGATAAGCTCGATCTGATCAAAGGCAAGGTACAGGGCCATCCAGATGGATTCGGTTTTCTGATTCCAGAGGACGGCAGCCCGGACATGTTCCTCAGCGAAAAGGAAATGCACAAGGTGCTGCACGGCGATGTGGTGATGGTGCGGCAATCCGGTGTGGATCGGCGCGGTCGCCCGGAGGGAAAGATCGTCGATGTTCTGGAGCGCGCCAATAATCGCGTGGTTGGCCGTCTGCATGAAGAGCACGGTATCCAGTATGTGGTGGCGGAAAATCGCCGCATCACCCAGGATATTCTGGTTGCGGCCGGTCAGGCAGGTGGAGCCAAAGCCGGGCAGGTGGTGATGCTGGAGATTTTGAAGCATCCCGACAAGCACGCACAGCCGATAGGGCGTATTGTCGAGGTGCTGGGCAACTATGCCGATCCCGGCATGAAATCGAAATTGCGTTGCGCAAGCACGATCTGCCACATGAGTTTCCCAAGGATGTGGAGCGTCAGGCCAAAGCGATTTCCCCCATCGTTGCCGCCGCAGATTGGGCCGGGCGCGAAGATATCCGCAGCTTGTCGCTGGTCACGATAGACGGGGAAACCGCGCGCGACTTCGACGACGCGGTGTACTGTGCGCCCGAAAAAGGCGGCTACCGATTGGTGGTGGCGATTGCCGATGTCAGCCACTATGTGCAGACCGGGGACGCGCTGGATCGCGAGGCGATTTTGCGCGGCAACTCGGTGTATTTCCCGCGCCGCGTGATCCCGATGCTGCCGGAAGAATTGTCCAACGGCTTGTGTTCGTTGAACCCGCAGGTGGATCGCCTGTGCATGGTGTGCGACATGCACGTCAGCGGCAGCGGTGAGATCGGCAAGTATCGTTTCTACCCGTCGGTAATGCATTCGCAGGCGCGCCTGACCTACACGCAGGTCGCGGCCATGCTGGCCGAGCCGGACGGCGAGTTGGCCAAGAGCAACACCGCCATCGTGCCCCATTTGCAAAATCTCTACGCGTTGTTTCAGAAGTTGCTGAAGGCGCGCGCGAAGCGCGGCGCGATCGATTTCGAGACGGTCGAGACACAGATGATTTTCACCGATCAGGGTAAGATCGACCGCATCGTGCCAGTGGTGCGCAATGACGCGCATAAGTTGATCGAAGAGTGCATGTTGGCGGCCAATGTATGCGCGGCAGGTTACTTGCATGAACATGAACACACCGTGCTGTACCGCATCCACCAGGGGCCGACACCGGAGAAGCTGGAGGCGTTGCGCGAATTCATGAAGGAGTTCGGCCTGCAGCTTACCGGTGAAGACGAACCGCAAGCCGCCGATTATTCCAAGTTGCTCAAGAGCATCAAGGGCCGTCCCGATGCCGGGTTGCTGCAAACCGTGATGCTGCGCTCGTTGCGCCAGGCCAAGTATGAGCCGGAGAACATCGGCCACTTCGGCCTGGGCTACGATGCCTACACGCACTTCACTTCGCCGATCCGCCGTTACCCGGACCTGCTGGTGCATCGCGCCATCAAGGCGGTGCTGCAAAGCAAACAATATAAGCCCGCACAGAAATGGACAGAGCTGGGAGTTCACTGTTCGATGACCGAACGCCGCGCCGACGATGCCACGCGCGATGTCGAGGCCTGGTTGAAATGTTTCTACATGCGCGACCATCTCGGTAGCGTGTTCACCGGCACGGTTTCCTCGGTCACCAACTTCGGCATGTTCGTCGCGCTGGACGATCTGTATGTCGAAGGACTGGTGCATATTTCCGAACTCGGCAAGGACTATTATCACTTCGATGCCACCAAGCACCAGCTGCTCGGCGAGCGCACCGGACAACGTTACCGGCTCGGCGACCGCGTGCAGGTGCGCGTGGTCAAGGTGGACATGGAAAGCACCAAAATTGATTTTGTGTTGCACGAAATTATCGAACAATCCGGGCGAAATGCTGACAGAAACGCCGGCGATTCACCCGTAAAAACCGGCAAACGGGCGGGCGGGCGAGACACTCACGCCCCGGATGAAAAAAAATCAGCCAAGAGCAAAAATACCAAAGTAAAAACCAGTAATAAAACCGGCAACAAAGCCGGTAGCAAGACTGGCAGCAAGACCGGCAAAAAGAAACATCATGGCTGATTTGCGCCTGATTTACGGCTTTCATGCTGTCACCTCGCGCATTCGCCAGAACCCGGACGGCGTGCTGGAAATTTATCTGCAAGCGCAGCGCAACGACCCGCGCATGCGCGACCTGATTAAACTGGCCGAATCCAACGGCGTGCGGGTCATCCCGATAGAAGCAGCACGCCTTGACGGCATGGCGGGCAATGCCCGGCATCAGGGTGTTGCCGCCCGTGTCGATGCGGCACAGCGTGTGCAACATCTAGATGACGTGCTGGATACGCTTGACGAACCTCCTTTGCTGCTGGTGCTGGACGGCGTACAGGACCCGCATAACCTCGGTGCCTGTCTGCGCAGTGCCGACGCATTCGGCGTACATGCGGTGATCGCCCCGAAAGACCGCGCGGTCGGCATTACCGCGACGGTGGAAAAAGTCGCCTGCGGCGCGGCTGAAACCGTACCTTACATCACCGTCACCAACCTCGCGCGCACCCTGCGCGAGTTGCAGGAACGCGGCATCTGGGTAGTCGGTGCGGCAGGCGAAGCGGAGCGGGATTTGCACAGCTTCAAACACACTGGCCCGCTGGCTTTAGTGTTGGGCGCGGAAGGCGAAGGGCTGCGCCGCCTGACGCGCGAAACCTGCGACGAACTGGTGCGCATCCCGATGCTGGGCAATGTAGAAAGCCTGAATGTCTCCGTCAGCGCCGGTATTTGCCTGTTCGAGGCGCGGCGGCAACGCGGCCAGCAACCCTAAGCAGGACGAGCCGGAACCAAAAAAGTGTTGCGTAGAAGCGGGCTCCAGTCTGCGAGCCGATAAATTGCGACTTGAAGGTCGCTCCTACACGGTGCTTTTTTAGTTCCGGCTCATCCGGCTTAGGTTGATGCAGCCACCTCCATTGCGTCATGGCCGATGAGTTGAAAGGGTTGTCGCGTCGCAGATCCGGTTGCGGTTGAGATGGTAAGCTGATCCGCCATCAGAGTTTGAGAGGTTCTTTCGGGGTGTCTTTGGACGGAATATTTTTAGGTGGCGCGTCTTTCGGCACTTCAGCAGTTGCTTCCGGCTCGACGCGTGTTTCGCCTCTCTTGCTCACCACTCGTACGCGACCTCCAACCTTGAACGCATCCGGTTTTCCGGGTTGCATCACGTAGGTGCTTTTACCCTCTTCACCGTCCAGTTTGACCCAAATTTCCAAGCCGGGTTTGGTGGCGATGCCGGATTGATGGCCGAGTGTGCCACCAAGTACGGTGCCGAGTATCGAGCCGACCGTCGAACCTCGGCCGCCGCCGGAACTGCCTCCGCCGACTTGACCAAAAACGCTACCGATGCTTGCGCCGCTTTCGGAGCTGGCATCCATTTCAATCGGCGTGACGCTTTCGACCACGCCCAGCTTGATGGTTGCGACGTTGGCATCGCTAGCGGCGCTGCCAATACCCACCTGCTGGTCACTGGCGCAACCGGACAGCAATAACACGGCGATGAGTAGAGCTCTACGCATGATTTATCCTACAAAAAGCAGTTGTCCGCAGATTACGCAGATTTCCGCAGATTAAACAAAGAATTGCCCCGTTTAGCATACTCACCTTTTGGGTTATGCTGTAATCATTGATAACTGCATGAAAATCTGCGTTAATCTGCGTAATCTGCGTAATCTGCGGATTGAACTGCCGTTTCTAGCAGCCTGTCCGGCTTCACGTTAGCTCACTAACAACTCGGGTTTCTCGGGCTCATTTGATCACGTTTTCATAAAAAATATTTTCGGATTTTCATCAAATAATTTTTCGTGCTCTCAATAACGGTCATTTTCATCGC
>CAIZNF010000522.1 GCA_903934275.1 uncultured Nitrosomonadales bacterium | reverse complement strand
TGCACAGCCATGCTGTTCAGCACTTTAGTGGAAGAATCGGGCAACTGCAATACTACTTCATGGAAATGCGACGCGCCGAATAATCGCTTCACGCCGGGAACGCTGCTGACCTGTGCCGCAAGAGCCTGCGTGTTGGAATGCGCTGCTACAGCAGTGCGGCGCAACCCATCCACACCGAGCAAGGCCATGTGAATGGTTGCCGCTGTCACCATCAGCCCCTGATTGCTGCATATATTTGAAGTCGCCTTGGCGCGGCGGATGTGCTGTTCGCGCGCCTGTAGCGTCAACGTGAAGCCCGGCTTGCCGTCCAGATCGACGGTGCGCCCGATGATGCGCCCCGGCATCTGGCGTACTAGCGCCTGCTTGCAGCACATGAAGCCGAAATACGGCCCGCCGCTGGATAGCGGCGCACCGAGCGGCTGGCCATCGCCGACCGCGATATCCGCACCTTTTTCAGACCACTGCCCCGGAGCTTTCAGCAAAGCCAGCGACAGCGGATTCACCAGCCCGATGGCCAGCGCACCTTGCTCATGTGCCCATGCAGTCAGCGCATCTACATCTTCCAGCGCACCGAAAAAATTTGGCTGCGGAATCACCAGCGCGGCGATGTCGCTGCCTGCGTGTTGCTGCAATGCATTGAGGTCTGTGGTACCGGTCGCAGTGTCGAACGGGATTTCCACCAGTTCGATATTTTGCAATTTGACAATGCTGTGCGCCACGCTGCGGTACAGCGGGCTGACAGTAGCGGGCAGCAGCACGCGGCGCGAACTTTTGTGCGCGCGCACCGCCATCAGAATCGCTTCGGCCAATCCTGACGCGCCGTCATACAAACTGGCGTTGGACGCATCCATGCCGGTCAGCGACGCAATCATGGTCTGGTATTCGTACAGCGTTTGCAGTGTGCCTTGGCTGGCTTCGGCCTGATAGGGCGTATAGGCGGTGTAATACTCACCGCGCGTGGCGATCTCCCATACTGCGGCGGGGATGTGGTGCTCATAGGCGCCCGCGCCGATAAAATTGAGCGGCTGGGTGTCAAGTGCCGCACGTTCATGCATCAGGCGCGATACCTGCATCTCGTTCAAGCCGTCGCCGACGGCAGTCAGCTTGCCGCTTTTCAGCGCAGCTGGAATTTCGTCAAATAGCGCATCGATATTTTTTGCACCGATGCTGGCGAGCATCGACTGGATATCTTGCTCGGTGTGGGGGATGAAAGGCATTTATAACTCCTGGAAACAGCTTGTAGCTCGTAGGCTGTAGCTGCAGCTAAACAAAATGCGCGCTTTGCGCGCAACATTTGAAAGCTACAAGCTACCCGCTACGAGCTACAAGCCACCAACTCTAGTGTGCTTCGCTATCCACAACGGCCTGATACGCCGCTGCGTCCATTAGCGCGGCAATATCTGCCGCGTTGTCCGGCCTCATCCTGAATATCCACGCGGCATAAGGGTCGGCGTTGATGGCTTCCGGGGTGTTTTCCAGATCCTTATTCACCGCGACCACTTCGCCGGAAACTGGCGCGTATACATCTGCGGCAGCCTTCACCGACTCCACCACCACGCATTCTTCCCTGGCCTTGAGCTTGCGCCCGACTGCCGGGCTCTCGACAAACACCATATCGCCCAGAGCTTCCTGCGCGTGCTGAGTGATGCCGATGCTGATGGTGCCGTCGGCTTCGTTTTTAATCCATTCGTGGGAAGCGGTGAACTTTAAATTACTTGGCAAGTTTGCTGGGTTACTCATACTATTCTCCATTGAAAGTGATTCTAATTGGATCTTGTAGCTCGTAGCGGGTAGCCGAGCAGTGCGCGCTTTGCGCGCGACCAAAAAGCTACAAGCCACCCGCTACAAGCTACGAGCTCATCAAAGCTTTACCATTGCGCGCGAACGGATATTTCACCACTTTTGCCGCAAGTATTTTATCGCGAATCGCTACTTGCACCATATCGCCGGTTTGCACTTCCTTCGGCACGCGCGCCAGCGCGATCGACTGGTTCAGGGTGGGTGAGAAACTGCCGCTGGTAATTTCGCCTACACCGTGCGCCGTCTGCACTTGCTGATGGCTGCGCAGCACCCCACGATCCTGTAGCACCAGCCCGACCAGCTTGCGAACCGGTGGATTGGCGAGAAGCGCAGCCTTGCCGATGAAATCGCGTTCACTTTCCAAATCCACTGTCCATGCCAACCCAGACTCAAGCGGATTGACGCTTTCATCCATGTCTTGCCCATACAGATTCATGCCGGCTTCGAGGCGCAATGTGTCGCGCGCCCCCAGGCCGCAAGGTTCGACACCCTTTGCAATCAGGGAATTCCAAAAATACGGCGCGGCGATGGCGGGAAGTACTACTTCGAAACCGTCTTCGCCGGTATAGCCGGTGCGTGCGATAAACATCGAGCCCACAACGACGGCACTGAAAGGCGCAAGATTCTCGGTCAGTTTCTGGCTACCGGGCATTGCCGCCCACAATTTTGCTTTGGCATTCGGCCCCTGCACCGCGATGATTGCCAGTTCCGGACGGTCGGCAATATCCAGCGGCGGCTTTTCCCCCAGTGCTTCACTTTGCTCTTCCGTCGCGGGGGCATCCGGTTTTGCTGTGCCCAAGTTAGCCTCCGCCGAAATTTCATTTTCCGCATCGCCCTCGCTTGTCATGTAGCAATCGGGATGCGCTTTTGCGTGCTCTGTCACCTGCTGCCTCATCCATGCGATATCCTTATCGGCAGTGCCCGCATTCACCACGATGCGGAACCATTGCTCTTCCATGAAATACACGATCAGGTCGTCGATCACCCCCCCGTTTTCCAGCAGCATGCAGGAATACAGCGCCTTGCCGGGTGTGGTGAGCTTGTCCACATTATTTGCCAACAGGTAGCGCAGGAAGTCGCGCGCGCCCTTGCCCTTGATATCCAGCACGCGCATATGCGATACATCAAATATGCCGCAGTCACTACGAACCTGATGATGTTCATCGACTTGCGAACCATAGTTCACCGGCATATCCCAGCCGCCGAAATCGACCATTTTGGCTCCCAGCGCGCGGTGTGTTTCATTCAGCGAAGTTTGCTTTAACGTCATATTAGCTTTCTGAAAAATAGGCTTTCTAAAAATAAAAAAGGCGCAGCACGAAATCGCGCTGCGCCCCATCTGTCCTTGATACCTGAGAGATTACAACTCGCGTTGCGTGCCCCTTCGGTGGTCGGTTTTTGAACTTCTGACAGGTCCAATCCGACACTCTCCAGATTTGCCTGTATCAATAGTCCTTGAGCCTGAGCGGTTGCGGGTGTTGCGCCTTCGGCGGTGTCCCAGTCTGTGAATCGATACTGGCCGGCACACTTTCCCATTGATTTGAACGGCAGGCTGAATTATGCCGGAATGGCAGCGTACTGACAAACGGAACAGCGGGATGAAAATAAAGATAGCGCTTGCTTTTCCAAAATTAAACGGTTTCTGTCAAAATCAACCGGTTTCTCGACACCGAATTAAAAAGTGTAGATAGTTACGGTAAAGGATTCCTGATAGCGTTTTGGCAATTCCTTGACTGCGTTGCGGGCCGCATCAACCGATGAGTACGCGCCGTAAAGTACGCGCATGCCATCCTTGTTGCCAAACTTGGCAGGCAGTAGATAAATATCGGAGAGCTTGCCCAATCCCTTTGCGCGCACGAGAAAATTTTCGATGCGCGCTGTTTGGATTTCTTCTTTGTAAAACAGCTGAATACTGGCAACGGTTTTCCCCTGTCCCGCGCTTGTCGAAGTGGCCTGTTCGATCAATCGTTTACCCGCCGCCATCCGTTGTTCAAATAGGCTTGATTTATCAATTATCGGGCGGCTACTCGCGATCGGTGCAGGTGGAGAAACTGCCGCAGCAAGCGGGGCCACCAGCTGCGCTTTGCCCTCCACCAATTCCGATCCACCGTTGGCTCCCGTCGGCATTACCAGCCCACCGCCACTTGGCAAATCCGGGGGCATCTTATCGGTGATTGTGTTAGCGGAGTACTTGCCTTCCGCCTTCTGGTTTTTATCTTCTGCCTGAGGTCTATCCAACATCCGCCATGAGAACAAGCCAGTTAAAATCATTGCGGCGGCAGTGCCGCCTATCAAAAGTTTTTTCCCGAACATGGGGCTGGGGGGCTTGATTTCACAATCGCGCATCGCCGCCCGTACATGGCGTACTTCGATGTTGTGGGTATCCTCCACAAATGCCGCCAACAGTGATTTATCCGCAAAAATATTGACGCGGCGCATCAGTCCGTTGGATGCGTCAGCAATGAGTTTAATGGCATTCGGCGAGAAAATATTCGGGCCACGATAACCGGCGGCGCGCATCCTGAACATCAGGTAATTTTCAAGGACATTGCGCGATAGCGGCTGCATGTTGAAGTGATGGACGATGCGATCCTTGAGCTGACGCATATTCGGTTGATCCAGTTTGGCATTCAGCTCCGGCTGTCCGAACAAGATAATTTGCAACAACTTGGCATTGCCGGTTTGCAAATTGTAGAGCAAGCGCAATTCTTCCAGAGTATCCAGCGGCATGGCGTGCGCTTCATCCACCAGCACGACAACACGCTTACCTTCGCGCGCCTTTTCCTCAAGTTTGCTTTGGATGCTATGCATAATGACACCGACGCGCTCGCCGTTAATATCCAGACCAAGGGCATCGGCTATCGCATACAACATTTCTTCGCGCGACAAACTGGGGTTGGCGAGATAGATCGTTTCGATGTGTTTGGGCAACCTCTCGAGCAACATGCGACACAACATGGTTTTGCCGCTACCAACTTCCCCGCTGACTTTGATGATACCTTCGGCTTCGCTTAGCGAGTAAATTAGCGCGTCCAGAATCTCACCGCGATGTGCACCGGAAAAAAAGAAATCCGCCACGGGCGTAATTCTGAATGGCGGCTCATTAAGCCCGAAGTGCTCTAAATACATGTAG
>CAIZNF010000521.1 GCA_903934275.1 uncultured Nitrosomonadales bacterium | reverse complement strand
GCTTTGCTGCTTGGCGATCCTTCGATACCGCAGTGGCGCGCCAGTACGCGCTTGACGTTGCCGTCGAGTATTGCGCGGGGCTCGTGGTAGGCCAGCGCACAGATCGCTGCGGCGGTGGAGCGACCTATGCCGGGCAATTCGAGTATCTGTTCGTACTGGCGTGGAAATTTGCCGTGATATTTTTCTACAATGAATTGCGCGGCACAGTGCAGATTGCGCCCGCGCGCGTAGTAACCCAGCCCGCTCCAATGCGCCAGCACCTGTTCCTGGCTGGCCACCGCGAGTGCCGCAATGGTCGGGAATGCGGCGATGAAGCGCTGGTAATAGGGGAGGACTGTGGCGACTTGGGTCTGTTGCAGCATGATTTCGGACAGCCACACACGGTAGGCATCCGCGCCTTGCCAAGGCAGGCCGTGACGACCATACTGGCACTGCCAGCGGATGAGGCGGGAGGGAAAATTACTCATGGGATAATCCTAACGGGCATGGCGAGCGCCACCTTTGATAATGAAACTCACCATGCCCGTTTCCCCCTCCTCAACCCGCCCCCATAGGGAGGGGGCAAACGAATCGCTGCGCGAATTTCACGTTAACATTCATGGCATGGCTTACCCTCGTAATTCAGGATGCGGCTTTGACCCAAAATGTTGCTGTAAACCATGAATAAAATTCTGCGCTAACTGCGCTTGCAGTTCGCTAATACCTGCTGTGATGCCGAGTTCGCAGCATTGCGTGACACCCAGTCCGGCATAGCCGCACGGGTTGATGTTGGTGAACGGGGTCAGGTCCATATCCACATTCAATGCGAGACCGTGATAGCAGCAGCCGTGCTTGATTTTCAGCCCAAGCGAAGCGATTTTTGCGTCGCCGACATACACGCCGGGAGCATTCTCGCGGCTCCGCGCGGCCACGCCGAATTCGCCGAGCAAGTCGATCACAGCCCGCTCCATCAAGCGCACCAGTTCGCGCACATTGATTTTCCAGCGGCGCAGGTCGAGCAGCAGGTAGGCGACGATCTGGCCGGGACCGTGATAGGTGATCTGCCCGCCGCGATCAATTTTAATAACTGGGATATTCGTGCTGTACAGCAGGTGTTCCGGCTTCCCGGCCAAGCCTTGCGTGTAAGTGGGGGGGTGTTGCACCAGCCAGATTTCGTCGCGCGTCCCCGGTATCTGGCTATCGGGTGTGCGCCTGTTGGTGAATTTCTTCATCGCCTCCCAAGTTGGCAGGTATTCGACCAAGCCGAGCGAATGGACGATTGGTGGCGCAGCGTGTTTCCCACTCCCCACTCTCCACTCCCCACTTTTTGTCATAACACCATCACGATCAGCGGATGGTCGCACAAGTCCTGATACAAGGCATCGAGCTGTTCGCGCGAGGTGGCGCGCACGGTGCAGGTCAGACTGACATAGCGGGCGTTTTTGCTGGTGCGCATTTCCATGCTGGACGCGACATAGCCGGGGTCGTGCTTGTTGACCACCTCCAATACGGCCTGCGCGAAGCCCGCCTGTTGCAGGCCAAAAATTTTCAGCGGGAATTCGCAGGGGTATTCGACCAGGCTGTCGGTTAATTCACTCATGGTAATTTTTTGTTCTCATATCATGTTGCGATGGACGATTGATATAACTACTAGCCATCTGGCTAGGCTGTCAAAAAACAACAGCCAAGCCATTGGTTATCGTGAATCGCCCCTACACACGCATCACGTCGCGCTTGAAATCCTGATACAGCGCGTACATCTGGGCAAACATTGCGCCGGGTTTGCCGGTGCCGACCGGCTTGCCATCGAGCTGGGTAATCGCCAGCACTTCCTTGGTGGATGAGGTGAGCAACAATTCGTCGGCGGCGAATACTTCCGCAACTGCAATTTTGCGCACTTCATACGGAATGCCGTTGGCATCGGCTAGTTCCAGCACCACATCGTAGGTGATGCCGGGCAGCATCAGATTGTCTTTGGGCGGCGCAAGCAGCTTGCCGTTTTTCACCACAAAAATATTGCTGGCCGCGCCCTCGGTCATGAAGCCGCCCCCGCTCACGAATTCGGCGTTTACAAATTCGGGACGAATCAAAATCGTTTCAGCGCAACCTGCATCTACCGCCATCTGGCGCAGCAGCACGTTGGGCAGCAGCGCGATAGATTTAATATCGCAGCGCAACCAGCGATTGTCCGGCGCGGTGACGCAGGCGATGCCGCTGTGCAACAAATCTGCCGGGGGAGTGAGCAGCGGGTTGCTCATCATGAATACTGTCGGCTCGACCGGGGGGCTGGGAAACGCATGGTCGCGTTTGGCCACGCCGCGCGTGATGTGCAGGTATAGGTATTGGTCTTGAGCCGCATTGCGCGCGATGAGTTCGTCGATGATGCCCGTCCACTCGCTATCGCTGTGGGGGTTCGCGAGCTTGATGCCGTCCAGGCTGTGTTGCAGGCGCAGCAAATGTTCTGCCACGCGAAATGCCTTGCGCGAATAAACCGGAATCACTTCATACACGCCGTCGCCGAATATAAAGCCGCGATCCAGCACGGAAATTTTTGCGTCTTCGATGGGCATATAGTGCCCGTTCAAATAAATCGTCATGTGCTATGCCTTATTGGAAAATTAAACGGATGCTGTCCCAACCGCGCGAGAACACGTTGGCCAGCGGTGCGCCATCGAGCGCGACCAAAGGAAATTCCGCATAGGGTTTCCCCGCCAGCGTCAGCTTGAGAACACCTAATGGTTGCCCCGAAGTAATCGGCGCGATAATGGGCTGGCGAGTTTCCATTGTCGCTTTGAGTTGTTCGAGTTTTCCCTTGGGGATAGTCAGGAACAAGTCCTCCCGGAAGCCGACTTTAATCTGGCTTTCAGTGCCTTTCCAGACGCGCACTTTGGTGACGGGCTGATTTTTTTGATACAGGCGCACGGCATCGAAATACTGGAAGCCAAAATTCAGTAGCTTCTGGCTTTCTGTAGCGCGCAGATTATCCGAACTCACGCCGAGCAATACCGAAAATAAACGGCGCTTCTCGCGCTTGGCCGAACTTACCAGGCAAAATCCGGCGGTTTCGGTGTGCCCTGTTTTGAGACCATCCGCGTAGGGGTCGATCCACAGCAATCGGTTGCGGTTGGACTGGGTAACATTATTAAAAGTGTATTCACGCAGCCCGAACAGCGGGTAGTGCTGCGGGTAATCGCGCACGATGGCAGCGGCCAACAAAGCCAAGTCGGACGCGCTGCTATAGTGTTGCGCATCCGGCATCCCGACTGGGTTAGTAAAGTGGGTGTTGACCATACCCAGCCGTTTTGCCTCCTTGTTCATCAGGTCGACAAAACCGGATTCGCTGCCGGCGATATTGAGCGCCAGTGTGATCGCCGCATCGTTGCCGGATTGCACGATCAACCCGTGTAATAGCTCGTCCACGGTCACGGCTTGCCCCGCCTTGAGCAACATGCGCGATTCGCCGCCGGTAATGCGCACTGCGGTTTGCAGGACATTCAAATTTTGTTGCAGCGAAAGCGTGCCATGCTCAATCGCATCAAAAGCCAGGTAAGCTGTCATCAGCTTGGTCAGCGAAGCGGGTTCCATGCGCTCGTCACCGTTCTGGTTCACCAGAATTTGATTGCTGGTGTAGTCGTATAGCAGATAAGACTTGGCTGCCAGAAGCGGTGTAATCGGCATTTGCGGCGGTAACGCAAGGCACGCGGCAGGCAGCAGAAAGCCAACAAGTAAAAGAATAAATTTCATGGTCGGATTGCGGTTACGGTTGGCAATTATAATCTTTGCAGGATAAGGATAGGAAATCCAACTACCGACCGCCGCCAAAGTCAAATCAAACCCGCGCCAAAATTCTCCTCAATCCGATTTTCACCTTCACACTTGTGAAATTTCACACCCTCATGGCAAGAATTTGTCGCGCCTTTCCCCCCAAAATACCCAAATCACGTTGCGCACAGCAGTCCACGAACAAGAGTTCTTCCCGTTTTTTCACCACGCCACCCGCCGATCAAACTCAAACACTGGTTCGGGCTGAGCGGCTGAATCCCATTGGGGATCATTCTCCGCTGGATGCCGGTGCGCCAGCACCAGTTCCCACAACGGCGGCTCGCGTGCCGGTGCGATTCTCGGCGGCAGAATGGATTCACCAAGGTGATCCAGTATCTTGCACACGGTATCAGCATCGGTGATGAAAGCGATGATACGCATTGGGTGCTGACACAGCGGGCAGACAGGTCAGACCGTGATTGGGTAAGCTCGTAATGGACAAAGCACGTCAAGTGCGTCAGATTGATAGAGCCTCGACCAGCATATTCCATCAGGGACAGAAGTAATGCGCTTCACATAAAGCCCGGATGTATGGCTGCAATCTTTACCTATTCTCAAAATCAACGATTGAAAATAGGAATTTTCCTTATTTTTCAATGAGGTGATATTCTAATGAACTATCTGGGTTTATCGAAAGGCGCACCACATTTTTATTTCGCCTCATTCCGGCTTGAATTCATTCGGAAAGCTTGGGTGGCTTGGCCAGTTTGCGTTGCAGTGTGCGGCGATGCATATTGAGCGCGCGGGCAGTGGCTGAAATATTGTCTTCATGCTCGTGCAACACGCGATGGATATGTTCCCATTCCAGATTTTCAAGTTGTGTCGTTTGCACTTTAATCGGTGCGTCACTAACGGCGGCGCGCCCGAAAGCCGCCACGATTTCATCCGTGTTGGCGGGCTTGGCAAGGTATTGAGTCGCGCCCAGTTTGATTGCCTCGACAGCGGTAGCGATGCTGGCGTAACCGGTCAGCATCACGATGCGCGTATTCGGGTCGAGTTTGTGCAACACTTTGATCAGAGCCAATCCTGGCGCGCCACCCATTTTCAGATCCACTATCGCGAATTCCGGCGGGTTCGCCTTGGCCAAAGGAATGGCCTGTTCCACGCTATGCGCCACGCAAACACTGAATCCGCGTTTTTCCAGTGCAGCACCCAGCACTTTGCAAAAGGTAATGTCGTCATCCACCAGCAATAGCGAGGCAGACTCTTCTCTTGGTTCGGTCATATGGGCGCTTTGGTTATTGGTAAAATAATTTCCGTGGTTGCCCCTCCTTGCTCGCGATTGAACAGGCGCACCGAGCCGCCCATGCGTTCAAGGGTAGCATTGGCCAGGAACAGACCAAGCCCGTGCCCTTCTGCTTTGGTGGTAAAGAATGCCGACCCAGCTTTGAGCTCCGCTTCTTCGCTCAAACCCTTTCCGTAATCGTGGATTTCCAGCGTAAAACGGGTGCTATCCCAGTGCGTGCGAATTTTGATTGACCGCGGTGCCGCATCCGCCGCGTTATTGAGCAGGTTCATTAACGCGGCGCGCAGCGTGACATCCACATTAATGAGCGGCGCCGGCCGCGCGCCGTCGCTGTGATACTGGTATTGTGCGGCGGGGCGCAGCAACTGCCACTCATCCAGTACTTCTGCCATCAGGCGATCGGCCGGTTGCATTGATATCGCCACACTGACCTGCGCGTTGGCCAAAATTTTGTCGAGGATGCGCTTGCAGCCGCGCACCTGTTCATTGAGGATGATTAAAGCATCGTGCCAGTCAGGCTGCGCTCCGGCTTCATGCTGCAACTCGCCGATCACCACCGCCATGGTGGATAGCGGCGTACCGAGCTCATGCGCTGCACCGGCAGCCTGCGTGCCGAGGGCCACGATCCGTTCGTTGCGCAAAATCTCCTCGCGCACACGAACCAGCATCTCGTCGCGGTTGCGTACCGCCTGCGCCATCTGCACCACGAAATAAGCCACTACCACCGTACTGAAAACAAAGCCGAGCCACATGCCCATCACATGCGCATTGAACGCGCTATCGCTGTCATGTTGATGATTGTGCGGCAGCGGAATGTAATACAGCATCAGCACGCTGTAACAGGCGGCGGTAAGTGCCGCCATGCTCCATGTGTAGCGACCCGGCAGCGTTGCGGCAGCAATCACCAGCGGCAGCAGATAAAGCGAGACAAAAGGATTGGTCGAGCCGCCGCTATAATAAAGCAATACGCTGAGCGCCAGCACATCCACGCACAATTGTGCGAATAATTCCGTGTTGGGAACCGGCCTGCTGCTGCGCAAACGCAACCATGAATATATGTTGATCGCGGCAAGCACGGCGATGGTCAACAACATCGGCTGCCAGCTCAACTCCAGCTCCAGAATCTTCCAGACTGCCGCAAGCGTCAGAAGCTGCGCCGTGACAGCCATGCCGCGCAATGCGACCAAGCGGCGCAACTGGCTGTGCCCCGGGAGTGTGGAAAGTATCGTATTATTCATCCGGTTATTGTAAGCGGAGAGATGGCAGCAGGGGTGCGGCATATTGTCGCATTCCCAATCCGTTTTTTTTAATGGATAATTCGCAGCCTCAAATTTACTATTTAACGGGGGAAAATATCATGATCAAATTCTATCGGTTTGGCGGGCTGCTGGCAGCACTATTGCTGGGCTCCGGCGCTTACGCCGGCGACATTCAGATTGAAAATGCCAGGACGCGCGCGACTGTCCCCGGACAGGAATCGGCAATGGTAAATTTGTCCATTACCAGCAAACGGGCCGCAACACTGGTGGGTGCGTCCAGTTCGGCCTCGAAAACTGCGGCATTGCACACCATGACGCATAAAAACGGCATGATGAGCATGCGCGAAGTTAAGTCCATCGATTTGCCGGCCAATGAACGCGTGGAAATGACCGAGCACGGCTACCACCTGGAATTGGCCGGTTTGAAGGCTCCACTCAAAGCTGGCGCAACCGTGCCGCTGACACTGAATATCGAAATGACCGACAAAAGCATCGTCAAGGTTGTCGTCCAGGTAGAAGTCAAACCTCTGAAAAATGCGGCACATAAATGATTCTCGCACGCATTGCTATCACCATAAAAACTCAGGAAAATTAAGGATTGATGAAAACAGGTGGCATATGCCGCCTGTACTATTTCTCTGTTGCACCAATTAACGATTCTGCAAAATTAAGAAGTGCCTTGCGCTCAGTCGCTTTCAATTGTCCAGACAATGCAATCAGTTCGGCGAGATAATTGTCTTCCGCGTAAAAATAGGCCGCAGGCACACCGAACACTTTGGCAAGATTGCAGACGGTCAAGAAGTCGGGCATGTGCTTGCCGCGCTCATATTGATTAATACGGGCGGAAGAAGAAAACTCATCGATCCCCGCACGTACCCCTAACTCCATTTGTGAAATACCTAGCTTCTCTCGCGCTGCTTTCATGCGGCGAGCAAAAGGAGAGGATTCTTGGGCATTTGCAACCATACCTAAGATAATCTTAGTTTTTTGTTGACCTGATACTAAGGAATGCTTAGTATTCGTGCGGAAATTCTGGGTATTTGTGTATGTTTTGTTTGGAGAAATGGGGGTTATCAGATGAATTTCAGTACAAAAAGAAGCGTAGGTGTTTTGCTTGTTTTGCTAGGTGGCTGCGCTACTGCACAAGTCCCATATACTCAGAATCATCTGGTGTCCTATCAAAAGGTCGCACGAGCAACCAGTCATTGGAACATTCTTGCCGACGATGTGGCCTCACAAACCGTAGCGGTAATTGGTACGCAAAAGACAATTTACGTTGCCGCGCCAACCGAAACAACCGATTTTAATCGCGCATTCCACAATTTCCTGATTACGCGAATGGTAAATAAGGGTATTCCAGTCAGCAACCAGAAAGAGGGTGCAATTGAAGTTC
>CAIZNF010000520.1 GCA_903934275.1 uncultured Nitrosomonadales bacterium | reverse complement strand
TTATTTCAATGCAGATAATCTGCAAAATTGCACACTTTCCACCAGACTTTCCTGAAGCCTTGTTTCACTATCAAGCTTTGTATTTGTGTGGTTCTTTTGTTCAACAACATCCGAGGAGAGTTTTGTGGAAAACGGCAAAGCAGTGAAAGGCGCAACAAAAAGGAAGGCTGATGAGTTCAGCAATCCATTCCTGACCCAGGAGGTGAAGATACATTCGTCACCCGCCCAGGCTGTTTTTGAAAACGGCTACGAGAAATGCGATTCGGCCCTGCGCAGCCTGAGCGTTGTTTTGCCGGCAGTCCTCAAAAGTGATAACGAAGTAATGACCGTTAATGGCGCGGTCGATCACCTGATCAACAATGCGTTTGTGAATCTGCGCAACGAAAGCGCACGGCTCAAGAAGATCGCCGAGGACAACGGCATCGAGATTGGCAGGGTGAATTACACGAATGTCACCGCTTACCAGGCCAAAATTACCTGCAACAAATCCGGCCAGTATCTGCAAATGATCCGCGAGCTCGACAGGTTGATGGAGCTGGTGCATTCAACCTGGCTTGCCGGATTCATCGCTGACGATGCGAAAGGTGCATTGGAGCGGCAATGGCGCAGGAAGACGCTGGGTGTTTCGGCAGAAATTACTGCGATCCTGGCGCGTGCGTTCAGTGCCGCGCAGAGGATCAAGCATGATGCTCAGGCAGAATCCGAACTGGCGGCAACAGAAAGTCCCGCAGAAGTGGCAGTAGAAGCGCCAAAAAAAAAGACTCGCAAGACGAAAACCCAGACACCTGATAGTGCGGAAGCTGTCGCTTCATCGCTGGCCGATAATGCTGGTCTTGCGGAGCGCGCCACGAAAGAAGATGGCTTGGTAGCACAGTAATGAAATTCCGTTTACACAAAATTCGGGACACCCTCTGGTAGCAACCATTTTATAGTGTGTTTTCCAGCTATCCCATTACCAAGCGCGTGCGGTTAGTTCACTTGGCATTGCACCAATCTGACTTGTCCTCATGCAAACCTCCAAGCCATACGCAAAAATCTTGGTTTAATGTCGAGTTTTGCGTATGCGCTGGGGCATTGCACCTTTGCTTCCATCCGGTGTACGCTTCAGCGAAGACGACTCGATGCTGGCCTTTGAGCGAGTGCCGATATTTCAAACCATGACGCCATCTCGTTTCAGCCATTCGCTATTTTCAGAGCCTTCTTGAATACTTTCAAATCGGCAACGGTGAACATCTGATTTCGGCCAAACAGTCACTCAGCATGATGTGCATGAAAGTCTGCTACTCGGTGCAGACAGTGCCAGGTTATCTTATTTCGTGTGCTGCGAGTGAGAACATTGATTTGGATCTTTCGACCCTGAGCAGAAAGTCAGTTTCTCAATTAAGAAATTCAATGTTCGGTGAAATACTAGATTCGGCATCGCGCCGGAATACTCTTTCGAATTAAATCAATGAGCCAAGCGTTTTAGGGGGCTCACTGGGAATGTACATAGTTTAGTGCGTGTTGTTGGCTAAATCCGAGGCCAATCCTCGGGGATCAGTTTCAGCCCGCCCCTCCACCGCTCCCTTAAGGCCGCCTGAAAGCGTGGGTCATCACTGAAATCTGGATGGTCTGTGATGATTACCTGAAACTTCCCATTCATGTTCTCTACCACGTCGAAAATAAGACTATACAAACGTTTGACC
>CAIZNF010000519.1 GCA_903934275.1 uncultured Nitrosomonadales bacterium | reverse complement strand
TCGCTGTCGTCAAACACCTTGGCAAAAATTTCTTCGGTGAGAATGTGCTGAATCAGCATCTCGCGCACATCGGCGGCGCTGAGGTTGGGGTTGATAACTTCCTGCGCATGGGCCAGAAATTTTTGCTCGGCCTTGCGAAAACTGGCGTTGGATTTGTGCTCGCGCTCGATCATCTCGCGCAGGGCTTGCAGCACCGCGGGCAGGTCGGCCTTGAACTGCTCCACCGCCGCACGAAAACCGGCTATTTCTGGGCGCTCAAAGCTGAAGAATAGCTTGAGCAGCCTGGCCAGCGCATGAGTGTCGGTCATGTCGCAACGCAATACCTCGTTGCGGTTTTGCCACAGCACGGCGGTGACATCGTCGGAAAAAATAATGTTGTCTTGCGGATAACCCTTTTTGAATTTTTTGCTGATCTCCTCTTCCAGATCGTCGCTTTCGTCCTTGGCTTCCCAGTATCCTAACGGCATACGCAGCTCATGCAGCAGCGCACCATCCACCATGATGTTGGATTTGGTTGCGGTTTTGAGCGGGTACTCGGCGAGAAATACCAGATTGTGTTGCTTGCCCCAAGCCTTGAGCAAATCCTTGAAAGCCTCGCGCACGATGGTTTCGCGGTTGCTACCGCTCATCTTTTTGATGAGGTCGAGTTGCTTGAGGTAGTCGTTGATGAGGAGTTGGCTCATGCGCGCACCGTTGCAATCACGAAAATTGGATAATTATTCAAGCTTTCTTTTCCACTCTTTTGCGTACCACTGCCTCAGGGAGTAGCTTGTAATTCTCTTTGCTGGTTATGCGCTTGCCAGATTTTTTCTCCAGGTCGCACCGTGCGCGCCCCGCCACTGATCCACCTTCCAAGGCTGCGCTACGATTTTCAACATAGCCCTGTGCGTCTTTATTGCGCGCAATCTCGGTGGTGGAGGCTTCACCCAGCATGGTGAAGATCAGCTCCAGATCGTTCATGTGATCGCGCAGATTATCCGCAGGTCTGTCGAGGCTCTTGAACGCTTTGTATTCGGCTGGGGTCATGCCGAATGTGGCACGGCTGATTTCAGCGGTGAGAATAGAATAGAATATTCGCGCTGCTCCTTCACGCCGCGTTTTTTCCATTCGTTGGTCAATTCGTCGCGAACGGCAATGCCACGCACGCGCTTTTCAATCCATTCGTCGCTGTAACCCTTTGCCTTGTAAAGTTCGCGCATCCGTGCAGCGGACAGTTCCGGGTTTTCGATTTCTTCCAGCCGCTCATAACCCACCTTGGCCAGCCAGCGTTTAAAGGGTTCTGCCTTCGGCGAGGGGATGGATTGAATGATGCGAAGCAGCCCTTCCGTATTAGCACATTGTGTCTTCCTGCGTTTGCCGTCAGAAGCCAATAATTCAAGGGGGGGACACATTGTCCCCCAGTTGGCATTCAACTCCGGCTCACGCTTGCGCATTTTTTTGATGTAGTCCCTGACATTGGCTGAGTCTGTCAAAGTTTCAACCACATCAGCAATGGAAAAATACCATTTGCTATCAGCTTCATTCCATACAGATC
>CAIZNF010000518.1 GCA_903934275.1 uncultured Nitrosomonadales bacterium | reverse complement strand
GGCGCTGGCGCAGGTAGCGCAGCAGCGACTGCAGCGCGAAGCCGACGAGCGCCAAGCGCGCGAGGCAGACCAGAAAAAGCAGCAACTGGCTGAGGCGGCGCTACGCCCAAGCAACGCGATGCCGGCATCTGCGCGTTTCAGCACCGTGGGCAGTTACCCGATTACTGATTGCGTCAAGGATAAGATTAGCGGCCTGACTTGGGAGGGTAAGCCGACTAGTGGCCTACGTGACAGCAGCAATAAATACAACAACTACGGCTATCGCCGTAGTGGTGATGCTGGTGCCTATGTTGCGAGCGTTAATGCCACAAGCATGTGTGGCTACGCGGACTGGCGCTTGCCAACCAAAGATGAACTTCAAGGACTGGTAGTTAAAGGGGTGAGTCCGACAATTGATGTCACTTGGTTTCCAAATACCAAAAGCATTTGGTACTGGACCTCGTCGCACGATGCGGGCAATGAACTCTACGCTTGGAGTGTCCATTTCGGAGTTGGCAACGTCAACACATTCAGTCGCAATCTCAACCTTCCGGTTCGCTTGGTGCGTTAGTGAGGTTAATGAGGGGCAGATTCCAATTAATCCCCATCCAGTCGTCATGCGAGCTTCACATTCTGGATTTGCCAGGATTTCTGCCAAATTTCAGCCCTGACACATTTTGATAAAAACAAGCTGCAGCCCCCATTCAGACTGCGCAAGCAGCTCCTAAAACAGTAGCGCCTTGCCGCGCTACATGAGCATTTATGGGGACTCCTTGAATTGGAGTGGCAGCCATTCTCGTCACGCAAAGTCAGTATGGCCGAGGTATCCAGCAAAAACCGCTTCATTCGCTGGCCAAGTCCAGCTTGCGGGCGGCCAATAAGCGTGTTGTTGCGCCGCCTTTTCCTTGCCCCCTGAATGCATCAATCGGATTGGCCCGAACGGGCACGACACGGATACTGCCGTTGTCCAGAATCCACTCCAATCGGTCGGAAGGGCCCAGGTGAAATTGATTGCGTATGAATGCAGGAACAACGGTTTGTCCTCTGGCTGTGATGGTGCTTTGCATTGCTTCTCCAATCGGGTGAATTACTATTTCAAGAAAATTGAAATTCGATTCTTGTGCCACTCCTACCTGAAATAAAACGCAAGAATGGATAGCGATGGGACGCCAGCTTTAAGCCAACTTCGGGAAACCCCTTGTGGGAAAGGGGTTCAATTGCTTGTACGCTCAAGCCCTGCTTATTGACTAAAACTCAGGAACATCATGATCAAATTTGCTTTGAGAACTGTGGCGGCTACGGTGGCTGTTTTGTGCGCTGGCGCGGCGCTGGCCCAAAAGGGCGACACGGTCAAAATCGCTTTCATTGACCCGCTGTCCGGCTCTTTTGCCAATGTGGGGCAAAACCAGCTCAAAAGCTGGCAGTTTGTAGCAGAGCGCCTGAGTGGTGCCAAAAACCCGGCGGGTGTGAAGTTTGAGGTGACTGGGTTTGACAACAAAATGTCGCCGCAAGAGAGCCTCAATTCGCTCAAAGCGGCGATTGATCAGGGATTTCGCTATGTGGCGCAGGGCAATGGCTCCGGCGCCGGTATGGCCATTGCGGATGCGGTGGCCAAACACAATGCG